>JAPPJC010000006.1:0-25334 GCA_028820455.1 Acidimicrobiaceae bacterium | reverse complement strand
TGACGGGTTACAAAAAAAAATCCTTTTAAACCCCCCCCACACCAAACCCCCCCCCCCCCGCCCCCCCCCCCCCCCCCCCCCCCCACCCCAAACCAACCCCCCCCCCCCCCCCCCAACAACTCCTCGGAACCACCCATCTAGAGACAGTGATAGTGAACCGGAACATGCTGCAAGGTAAGGTGTCAAGGATAAGACAGAAGTTCAATCATGTCCGAAAATACATGCAAAAGCCACCTGAGACGTCTGCGAGCAGCTTATTCAAGACGGTTATAGGGAGTGTGTGTTTACGTTCCCCGGTTATGACTGCCTCAGGGACAGCAGGACGTTCGAATGAGCTTGGTGGTTACGGCTCACTTGATCAACTCGGTGCTGTAGTGATCAAGTCTTTGAGTGCTGAATCCTGGGTGGGCAACAAGGCTCCCCGCTTGGCACCTGTACGCGCGGGAATGATCAATAGTGTTGGATTGCAAGGTCCAGGAGTATCTGCTTGGCTCGATGATGATTTACCAGCTCTGGCTGACAGCGGTGCCGATGTTGTGGCAAGTATATGGGGAACAACAGTAGGGGACTATCGTACAGCGGCTGAGATGCTACAAGGAGCTCTGCCCTGTTTGGTAGCTGTGGAAGTTAATCTGTCGTGTCCTAACACATCACACGGACGGCGCATGTTTTCTCACTCTCTGAAAGACACTGAGGAAGTAATGGAAGCCACAGAGGTATGTGGTCTTCCTAGGTGGGCAAAGTTAAGCCCAAACACAGCAGACATATCCGCTATAGCCGCGGCGGCCGTGCAAGGTGGTGCTTCTGCGGTGGTGCTGACGAACACTCTTACAGGCATGGTTATTGATATTGATAGACGGCGACCCCACCTGGGAGGCGGCGGAGGTGGTGTCAGTGGCGCAGCGTTGCATCCGGTGGCGGTACGTGCAGTTTATGATGTGCATCGAGCATTTCCTGAGTTGCCGATTATAGGAGTGGGTGGAGTGGCATCAGGCGAAGACGCTGTGGAGTTGATATTGGCAGGAGCATCAGCTGTCCAAGTGGGAACCGCTATATTCGCTGATCCTCGGGCACCCTGGAAAGTGTTGCACGAGTTGCAAGGATGGCTGAATCAAGCAGGGGTAGAAAAATTAGAAGAAGTTATCGGTGCAGCTCATAGCTGATGTTTTGTCGGTGCCCGTTTGAGTTATCGGGGAACACTGCTGCGACGTTAGGGGGAGCGTCGTATGGACTGATGTTTTGCCGGTGCCCGTTTGAACTGTTTCGAGAGTTGGTTTTAGTGTGCGTTATGATCGTCCATTTCCTTTGGATACTCCGCTGGATACTCCGCGTGATCGTTTAGTTCTGGCTCTTGATACGCATGATCTAGACGCAGCGGCTCAGATGGCTCGTTTGTTGGCTGAGTATTTCCGAGTAGCAAAAGTGGGGTTGGAACTTTATTGTGCTGGCGGTTTTGAATTGATAAACGTTTTGGCTGATTGTGGATATGAAGTTTTCTGTGACCTTAAGTTGCACGATATCCCCAACACTGTGGGCCGTGCAGCCAAGGTGATAGGTAAACTCAGAGTTTCTTACCTTACTGTTCACGCAGCCGGAGGATTGAGAATGCTGCAAGCGGCTGTTGAAGGATTAGCAGCAGCACACAGTTCTCAAATAGCTGATGAAAGCCCAAATCGAACACAGTTGCTTGCAGTTACTGTGTTGACCAGTGAGTCAGAAGTGTCGCAGAACCGGTTGATACAAAGAATTGAGTTGGCAGTAGAGGCAGGCTGCAATGGGATCGTTTGTGCGGCACCGGATCTGACTATGGCCACTCGATTTGCCGATAGCTTGATATGCGTGGTACCTGGTATCCGACTACCAGGCGATTCCATTGATGATCAAAGGCGTGTAGCAACCCCACGAGAAGCGATAGATGCTGGTGCTGACCTGCTAGTAGTAGGGCGATCGGTTACACGAGCTCCTGACCCTGTAGCTGCTGCTGAAAGTTTGCATGATCATTTACGATCGTCTGCGTAAAACTTCCAATTTTTTCTGTTTTTTTCTTTGTGCTTGTTGTGTTGCGCAATTCGAAGCTAGTATTATGCATCGTTATGAAAAGCTCACCAAAATTACCTATTTTGTCAGATAAAGAGCGCCGTGAGGCGTTGGCGAAAGCAGCTTATGTCAGAAAAGAACGAGCTGCAATACGCGTCAAGCTTGCCAAAAAAGAGTTGACTATCGACGACCTGTTAGATCAGACTGATGACGACTCTGTTGGCAAAATGAAAGTTCTTGCTGTAATCGAGTCGATGCCTGGCATAGGCAAAGTCAAAGCTCGCAGGCTCATGGAAGATATCGGCATTCACGAGAATCGCCGTCTACGTGGACTTGGAGTAAGACAGCGAGCTCAGCTGGTTGAAGCATTCAAATAATTCCAACAAGCCTCTAGCCAAGCAAGCCCCGCCAACCTTCAACGCTTTAACGGGCTCTGCGGGTTGAAGCTAGAGGCTGTCTTAGCTGATAAGAGGTTTTGAGCTACTGTTTGCTGGTGGCCCGCTATGCCTTTGGTCGGATTGTTTTGCTGTTGATTACGTTGCGTTGATTACTTTGCCTAGGATTAGCGATTATCACAAAGAAATGCCACGTTTTGTTTTTTTGACTAGACGGAATGTGTTTGTGCTTTAGACGTGTTTGAAGACAGATCTGTGGTGATTTTGTCGGGACCTGGAGGTGTTGGCAAAGGTACCATTGTCAAAATGCTGCTAAATCGTGATGGCACTTTATGGTTGTCGCGGTCATGGACCACTCGAGCTCGTAGGCCAGGGGAGCCTAAGGACGCCTACCATTTTGTTGACGAACAAACGTTTGATAATGCGGTTAACGCTAGTGAGTTTCTTGAATGGGTCGAGTTTTTGGATTATAGACTTGGCACACCGATACCTCATCCATCAGCTGGATGTGACATCCTATTGGAGATTGATGTTCATGGTGCGCGTAAGGTTAAAGAACAAGTGCCTGAAGCGGTGCTTATATTTGTTGATGCCCCTAGCGCAGAAGAACAACGGGATCGCCTGATCCGAAGGGGAGACAACGAGGATACAATCCATGCCCGGTTGATTGAAGCTGCTACCGAACGAGCTTTAGCAACCGAGATGAACTACAAGATTGTAATAAATGACGACTTAAGCCGAGCCGTCGATGCTATTGAGTCGATCATCGCTGCCGATCGTATGCGCTGGCGTGGAAAAGACATTACAAATAAAGAAATCGAGTTACAAAAGAAAATCAAAAACTGAGCTTTGAAATACAGAGTTTTAATTGGGAGTTGATCATGGTTCATAGTTACGACACGATGATGAATCCGGCTATTGAAGACCTAATAGCCTGCACTGAATCTAAATTCATTCTTGTCACATTGGCTGCAAAACGCAGTCGGGAGATCACAAACTATTTGGGGCAGTTCTCAGGGATTGGATCAATCGTGCCTCCCCAAGTTGAATCTGAATCAACTACTAAGCCTTTATCAACCGCTTTGGAAGAAATTGCTGCCGAAAAGATTAGAGCAAATACTGCAGATACTGGTATTGTGGACACTGATACGCAAACCGACCTTGAATCACTCGCAACTGAGTCCGAACTTTCAGCAGAGTCAGAGGTAGATGCGGACCGCCGGCAGCTCGAAGCCGGTAGAAGTCAATAGACAGCAACCAACTGGGCTTAACGTGAGTCATGCCGCTAGAGCCTTGTTGCAGGCCTGCTGTGAGCGATGTGTGCTAGAGATGTTGTAAGAATATTAGGCTATATGATATGAGCGTATTGAGCGGCCGTTGTGTAGTGCTGGGAGTAACCGGCAGTATAGCAGCTTATAAAGCTGTTGAAGTGTGCAACAGGCTTGTGGACTCAGGGGCCCACGTCATACCGGTGTTGACGAAAAGTGCCACACGAATGATAGGGCTGGCCACTTTCTCGGCTTTGGCCTCCGAACCTGCGAAGACATCGTTATGGCATGACCTGAGAACTCCGATCCCTCATATAGTTGTCTGCCGAAAAGCCGATCTTATTCTGGTGTGCCCTGCTACTGCCCGTTTGATTTCAGATCTACGAACAGGCCGCTCCGCAGATCTTCTTACAGCTACAATTTCAGCTAGTCAGGCTCCTCTGCTGGTGGTACCCGCAATGCATGCCGAAATGTGGGAACAGCCGGCAGTACAGGACAACATGAGTGTTCTCGTTGAACGTGGCGCAAGTGTTGTTTGGCCGGTTGAAGGTCGACTAGCCGGAGGAGATGTAGGTTTAGGACGGATGGCTGATCCATCAGTGGTACTTGCAGCCGTGGAAAAAGAGCTGTCGCCTCGGGATTTTCAGGAACGAAGAGTTCTCGTTACGGCAGGTGGAACTTCTGAACCGATAGATGCAGTGCGCTTCATAGGTAATAGATCATCAGGCAGACAGGGTTGTGCTATAGCAGCAGCAGCTCATGCTCGTGGTGCTGTTGTTGAGCTAGTAGTCACACGGAATGCCCAAGCACACATCCCGTCTGGTGTGAAAGTCACTACTGTTGAGACCGCCAGTGAAATGTTGGCTGCAGTAAAAGCTAAGGCACCTGCTGCAGATGTGGTGGTGATGGCTGCTGCTGTTGCAGATTTTAGGCCTCGTGCTTCTTACACCGGTAAAATAAGCAAGAACACCGGGATTCCTAAGCTGGAGCTGGAAGCCACCGAAGATATCCTCATTGTTTTAGGCAGTCAAAGAAAACCAAGTCAAATACTTGTAGGTTTTGCAGCTGAAACCGAGGATATCGAAGTTAAAGCCCGTCGCAAACTTGAAGACAAGCAGCTTCAAGTCATCGTAGCGAATGACGTATCCAAAGATCAGGTGGGTTTTGATTATGAAACCAATGAAGTGTTGATCATTACCTCCACGGGTGATCGTTTACATGTGCCTTTGACATCGAAAAGTGAGATCGCCCGAAGTATGTTGGATGTCGTAGCAGGTATGATGAGCAAGGCGGGTATGTGATAAGTAAGTTAGTGAGTTTAAGCCTGCTGAAGGCACGCAAAACAGTATAAAGTACTTAATATATAGAGTACTGAATATAGAAGTATCAAACAAAACAGGGCAGCCGTACAGAAAAGATTAGTCGTAAACTGCTGGCAGTCACAAATTCTAGGAGTAATTTTGAAAAAATGGTCTTTCACTTCTGAGTCGGTCAGCGAGGGGCATCCTGATAAGGTAGCTGATCAAATATCTGACGCTATTCTCGACGCGTTTTTGGAACAGGATTGCAATAGTCATGTTGCCTGCGAAACACTTATCACCACTGGCCTGGCGGTCATAGCAGGTGAGATTAGCTCGAAAGCGCATATTGATATTCCCAGAATCGTGCGTGACACAGTCAAAAGTATCGGCTACGACCAGGACGCCGGGTTTGCTGGTTTTGATGCTAGCAGTTGCGCTGTGATGGTATCGATTGACGAGCAGTCTCCGGATATAGCTATGGGTCTTAGTAGCTCTGAGGAGGTACGTGGCAAAACCGATGGACTCGTTGATCCCATCAGTCGCCAAGGAGCCGGTGACCAGGGGATGATGTTCGGCTTTGCCTGTGATGAAACTGAAGAGCTTATGCCTATTACGGTCCAGTTGGCTCATCGTCTAGCCGAGCAGCAGGCAGCCGTGCGTAGATCAGGAGTTATTCCCTATCTGTGTCCGGACGCCAAAACACTGGTCAGCTTCGATTACGAAGACAATCGCCCGGTGCGCCTCAGATCGGTTTTGGTGTCCACACAGCATCGTGACGGTATCGACCGCGATCGTATGATCATTCCCGATCTTATAGAACAGGTGATATCACCGATCATCCCTGAACAGTTTGCTGAAGATGATTATAAAGTACTTGTGAATCCCACAGGAAAATTCGTGCGGGGAGGACCTTTTGCCGATTCAGGACTCACGGGCCGTAAGATTATTGTTGATACCTATGGAGGTTTAGCCCGGCATGGTGGGGGGGCTTTTTCAGGAAAAGACCCGTCGAAAATGGATCGATCTGCTTCTTATGCTGCTCGCTGGGCGGCTAAAAATATTGTGGCTTGTGGTGCAGCATCGAGATGTGAGCTGCAGGTTTCTTATGCCATTGGTGTGGCAGAGCCGTTCTCTTTTCATGTGGAAACATTCGGTACAGAAAAAGTGGAACACAGTCGCTTAGTGGAAGTGGTAAGAGAACTATTCGATTTTCGGCCTGCTGCTATAATACGTGAACTAGATCTGCTTCGGCCGATCTACAAAAAAACCTCGGTATACGGTCATTTCGGGCGTTACTCACAGTCTTCCCCACACGGACCCCTGTTCACTTGGGAAATCACAAACCGTGTTGACCAATTGAAATCAGCACTTGATCTTTGAGACATAACGTTGCAACCTGACAGGCAGCGATATCTGCCTTTTGACGGTGTTTCTATCGGAGATATTCCACCGAAAGTAGACGAAAACAAGACTTCAAGCAACAAAACCTCAAGTATTGACTCAACAGGTGTTTCCCTGTTGGGTGACGGTAGTGTTCAGAAGATGGATGAAAGTGGCAGTGAAAGCCCGCCTGAGCCAGCAGCAGTGTGTGGAGGCACCCCTGGCTTAGACGATGAAGTGAAGCAGGCTGGCACTGAAAGCCAGCCTATGCTGGTGGTGCGTGTAGCACTGGATATTGTTTCGTTGGACAAAACTTTCGACTATTTCGTCCCAGAGCAGTGGCATGAAGACGGTCGGGCTGATCAGCTAACTATAGGGTCGATCGTTAGAGTTGTCTTTAATGGCCGACACGAGCGGGGGTGGATCACAGAAGTAGATGTAGTACCAGCAGACAACATAAAGCTTCAGCCGTTGAAGCGTTTGTCGAGCATTGGTCCACCCGCTGAATTACTGGAGCTCGCTAGTTGGGCTGCTTGGCGTTGGGCTGGTAAGCGCGTATCATTGCTGCGTTCCGCCTCACCAAGGAAATATGTGTCCGCTGAAAGCTTGGTAGCAGCCGTGAATGCTTCGGCGGGCTGTTCAAAAGCAAAACGGGTTGTGCCTTCTCGGTTTAATTCTTTGAAACTCATTGTCCCTCTAGCGGGTGATGGGTTACGTTATCGGGAAGTGGACTTATCGGCTGCTGCAGAATCTGAGCATACGCAATTATTGGACGAACTTTTCCAAGGTGCTCATAAAGTCACCACCATTAGATGTGCTCCTTCTGATAGGGGGATAGAAATAGCCTTAGCCGCTGCCAAACGTGGACAGGCTCTTATTTTGACACCTGACATTGCTTTTGCAAGTCGTGTTGCGAATTCTTTACGCAGTTTTGGAGTGGCGGTGGCTTTTCGCTTTAACGCTTGGAAGCAAGCTTTCGCTGGTGCCACAGTGGTGGGCACACAAAAAGCAGCATGGATGCCGCTTCCTTCGCTTGCAGCTGTGGTGGTATGTGATGAGCATGCAGAAGATTTTCAAGCAAAGTATGCTCTTACCTGGAATGCTAGAGACGTGGCATTAGAACGTGCTCGGCGATGCGGTGTGCCGGCTGTGTTAGTGTCGCCGGTACCGTCTTTGGAAGCTATTGCTGCTAGTAGTCGACACAAAC
The DNA here is from genome assembly GCA_028820455.1 of Acidimicrobiaceae bacterium. Classification (GTDB taxonomy): domain Bacteria; phylum Actinomycetota; class Acidimicrobiia; order Acidimicrobiales; family Aldehydirespiratoraceae; genus JAAXHB01. The sequence continues at coordinate 17,746 of JAPPJC010000006.1, read as the reverse complement.
CCGAAGAACGACCGCTTCGAACGTCGCCGGTACCGTCTTTGGAAGCTATTGCTGCTAGTGCAGAGGTTGCAGCGGAATCGGATGACCATCCCAGTCTTTTTGATGTTGTTTCAGGTGTGCACGTGGATACTTCTCGAAGTTTTGATGCTGCTTACGGCATTGCTGATGATCGTAACGGCTGGCCTCCGACAATTGTGCTTGATCGTCGCAACGACGATCCGGTGAAAGGCGGACTTTTTTCCGAGGGTTTGGGCGAGTTTTTCAATGAACAAAAATATCGGGGACGTGTGGCGGTGATTTTGAACCGTACAGGCCGATCACGGTTACTGGCTTGTAAAGCTTGCGGGGAGATTGTTCGCACTATTGACGGATCAGAACCTATGATTCTTGAAGATGAAGAGCTTGTCTCGCGTGATGGCAGTGAACGTCGTCCTGCAGTATGCGCTTTATGCGGGTCAACCGTGCTTCGTAATCTGCGTGTCGGGGTAACACGTGCTTGCGAGGAGTTAGCGGCATTCGCGAGTGAGCCGGTAGGGCAGTTGACCGCAGAATCTGAGTCAATTCCATCTCAGCGGATAATCATAGGTACCGAAGCAGTGCTACGGCGTATGCGTTCAGCTTATGTTGTGATATTCTTGGATTTTGACCAAGAGCTATTGGCCACCCGGCAGCGTGCAACTTTCAAGGCTTTGATGTTGCTGATGTGGGCAGCCCGTTTGCTTGATATCAATGTCGACAACGAAACCACTGGAACTCCTGAATCTAGTTGGCGTCAAACCTCGTCGGTGCAGTCATCCGACCGATCATGTGACAAAGCTGTGAGGACTAGTTTGAGTAATGATGGAGGCCAAGCCGATAAGTGTCTGGTTATTCAGACTCGGCAACCAAACCATCCGGTGGTGCAGGCTGCGGTGCGGGCTGATCCTTCTCTGGTCAATCAAGCCGAGCATGATCGACGACTAACATTGGGATTACCGCCTTTCGGTGTTCAAGTCAGAGTTTCGGGCCCAGGAGCGGAGTCTTTTCTCGCTTCATTGTCAACAGAAACTGAAACATCTGCTGCTACTTTGGGTGAAGCGGCTGCTTTCAATAATTCTGTGACTATTAGAGGACCTCTCAAAGGTCAGTATCTGTTGCGAGCGACCCGTTACAAGGGTTTGCTCGATGCTTTGGCTAGAACTCCACGACCTTCCGAGCGTGTCCGCATAGAAGTCGACCCTTTACGGATATGACCGACGGCCTTTTCGAATATGTCAACTACAGGCTTATTACCAACTACGGGTTTATCAATGCATCCATAAGGCTTTTGCGGAGATAGTCTCAGTATTTATGAGCACTTACGATATTCGTATTATCGGCGATCCAGCTTTAAGACAGAAAGCCGATGAGGTAGTCGATATGGACGTAACAGTGGCTCACATGGCAGAACGCATGGTACAAACCATGCACAAGGCTGGAGGTATAGGTCTTGCAGGCCCTCAAGTCGGGGTGCTGAGACGTCTGTTTGCGTGGGATCTAGGGGATGGCCCTCATGTGATTGTCAATCCGGTGATTACTGAAAACGATGGTGAATGGACTTTCACGGAAGGATGCTTATCGGTGCCGGGTCTGTCATGCGACATAACACGACCCAAGCAGATACATATGGTGGGACTTGATCTTGATGGCAATGAGCTGTCAATTGAAGCTGATGAACTGGCAGCCCGCCTATTCCAACACGAAATCGACCATCTTGATGGTATTTTGTTGATAGACCACTTAGACGAGGAAATGCGTAAAGAAACACTGAAAGTATTGCGTAAAACCGGTTTTATGAGTGTGCCTCAAAATAGGCTGCGACCATCCGTGGTAAAAGAATTATTCGCTATTGCCGCGAAAGCTGATCCAGAAGCAATGAAGTCGTTTTTAGAGCAATCAACAACGGGGTCTGTGCTGCAAAACCCCTTTTCTGAGAATAAAGAACAGCTACGTTTGCCGTAGCGTTGACGCTTATGTGTACGATTACCTGCTTTAACGATGCAGACCACGTGAAGAGCAGAATATGACGTTTGACAAAACCCAAACTGGCATTCGTATGGCCGGGTGCTATAAGCACCGCGTGAAGAACGCAATATGACGTTCGATAAAAAATGACGTTCGATAAGAAATGACGTTCGATAAGAAAACCGCTTCACGGATACACCGTGTTGTTTATTTCGGATCGCCGCAAATATCGGTAAAGCCACTTCAAGCTTTGTATTCTGCCGGTTATGAGGTGACCTTGGTGGTCAGTCGTCCGTCAAAACGACGCACCCGCCGAGGTCGACCGATACCCACTCCGGTTGCATTGGCGGCCAGAGATTTAAAACTTTCCGTTGCTGTTGACGTTCGTGATAGTGCAGTGTTCGAGGCAGTAGCGTCAGCTGATCTGGGTGTGGTAGTTGCCTATGGCGCATTGATACCGGAAGAACTATTGCAGCGCCTGCTGGTGGTGAATCTCCATTTCTCGTTGCTGCCTCGCTGGCGTGGTGCAGCACCAGTGCAAAGGGCTATTTTGGCAGGTGATACGGAAACAGGAGTATGCCTGATGGGCGTGTCAGCCGATCTTGATCGAGGAGATGTCTATGAGCAGATATCGACACCGGTGAATCCGCAAGAATCCGCTGTGGAACTTCAGGAGCGTTTGTGTGAGATGGGGATCGCCATGCTCTTGGAATCTCTCGATAAAGGGCTTGGTGAAGCAGTGCCTCAGTCGGGTGTGGCTACTTATGCCTCCAAGATCGAATCTTCGCAATTGCGCATCCGTTGGGATGATCCGGCGGAACATATCCACCGACTTGTTCGTGTTGGTGGTGCGTGGACTACTTTCCAAGGTCGACGTTTGAAAATTCTTGAAGCCCGCTGGCGTGCCGCAAAAACAGGTAACGTTGGAAGTGTGTCAACAGTCAGCGTGAATAGTGTGGAAAGCGCGTCCATTGGTGAAGTTGATACCAATGGTCATAGCAGTAGCAGCGAGGGCGGTTTTGTGGTGAGTGCCAACGCTGACAGTGTGACTGTCTCAACCGGTTTCGGTGAGTTGGATTTGTTAGTCGTGCAAACCTCAGGGCGTAAGCCTGTTACAGCAGGAGCATGGCGCAATGGTGCTCGTATAAAGATAGGAGCTCATTTTGAGTGACAACCGGATGACTCTGTTCAACAATGAGTTCGGCAGTCAGTCGCAGCTTGAGATTCAGATGTTCGGTAGCTGATCCGCTACCTTTCATAACCATGTATTCGCTGCTATAATGGTTTATGACATCGGATCTGTCCATTTAGCGTGCTTGATATCAGCTGACTGCAGGTCAGTAGAGATATGAGGGGATGACAGGAGGTTGGCTGCGTGGGTCAATGTCAGAGCCATTATGATGCTGACAATAGTAAAAACATCGCAAAGGATGAGGGGTCTTTACTGGAAACGATTATAGCGATCGTCATATTATCCATAGCAGCTTTTATGGTTGTAAACTTTACTTTTGTGTCTACAAGAGCTGAACGTCGTTTCGCTCTTCAGGCTGAAGCTTTTAACACATTAGAGGAATACAGTGCTGGTTTCCGCGGGATAGATTGCATACAACATTTTGCTGTTCTGGAAGTTCCTTGCCACAATGGTAAGGTTGATATTTCCCCTTACAATTCCAATAACCCCAATTCCAGGAAGGGCACACAGGATCAAGCGGAACGTGATCCTGTTAAATTGAGCAAGGGATCTGGCACAGGTACAGGTATTACGGGTCATGCTTTGATCGAAGTGGAATGGAAGGATTATTATTGGCTGGAAGATTGCGAAAATCCTGACGATGGCGACATCCCACGCGCGGTGCGTGAGATTACCGTAAGGTGGGATGATGGTGCTGGTGCGGACGACAAGGAGTTCACCAGGCTTATCAAGGGCCCCACGATACCACATCATTGGGGCTGGGTTTATAATAATAAGTCTCCTACCCCTCCTCTGGATGACGGAGCCTATAGCCAAGAAATATGGGATTACCAGCTTATTGGTACTACAGTACAAGCGATTTGGGCTACTACTTACACTTTCAATGATAGTAATGGTGCTACAACGCCATGTAATATAGTTGTAGGTCCAAGCGGACAGCTCCAATCTACAAATAGAACAACAACCGTAACGTGTAAACTTGAACAAGGTGAAAATTCCTGGGATGGTGATCCTGCTGCGACTCCTAAGATTCCTGCTGCTTGCCAGTAATTTATGCAAATTCACTCAAGTCACTGCTCTGAGGTAGGGTGAGTTGAGGTGGTTACAGTTGTTTTGGGTGTTTTGCTGTTCTGTGGTGGACAAGATTCTGTGGCGGGCAAGATTCAGTAAGGTTGAGGAATGAATACAAGGCTAGGAGATCTGCGTGTCGGTCTCACCTTTGATGATGTGTTGATTGTTCCACGACGTTCGTCGGTTGCTTCCCGTCAGGATGTGCTTATCGATACCCTACTGTCACGCAATGTCAAACTTGACTTACCGGTTGTTGCGGCAAGCATGGACACTGTATGTGAGTATGAGATGGCTATCGCTATGGCTCGGCTGGGTGGTTTAGGCATTATTCATCGGTTCATGCCCATAGCAGACCAAGCTTCGCAAATCGTTCGTGTCAAGGAGGCGGGATCACATCTTTCGGTTGGAGCGGCAGTCGGTACTCACACAGACCTTATCGGGCGTTCTGAAGCTTTGGTTGAAGCTGGTGTCGACGCGCTGGTTCTTGATATAGCTCACGGTCATTCTGATCAAGCTATTCGAGGTGTGGAAACTTTGAAGAAGCGTTTTAAGGGTGTTGATGTGATAGCAGGAAATGTAGCCACGTTTGCTGGGGCTTCAGATCTTGTGGAAGCAGGTGCTGATGGTGTTAAAGTAGGGGTTGGCCCGGGCGGGGTTTGCACTACCCGTATTGTGGCTGGCGTGGGGGTGCCTCAGCTGAGTGCTATAGCTGACGCGGTTGCAGCAGGTGTTCCGGTGATCGCTGATGGAGGTATACGGACTTCGGGTGATATAGCCAAAGCTCTGGCAGCTGGTGCTTCTTCGGTGATGGTGGGCAGTTTGCTGGCGGGCACTAAAGAAAGCCCGGGCAAAGTAGAGCAAGGCTCGAGTGGTTTGCAGAAACGGATTCGCGGAATGGCGAGTTTTGAGGCGATACGTTCTAGGGCAATCCGCAGCGGTGAAGATCCGGACGAAGAATACTTGGAACATCGAGCTGCTGAAGGGGTTACAGGGGCTGTGCCGTATCGTGGTGAAGTATCCAAACTAATCTGGGAGCTCATGGCCGGCCTGCGTAGTGCCATGAGTTACACGGATGCTCGCAACCTTACCGAGTTTGCAGAGAAAGCAGAATTCGTTATGGTAACTCCATTGGGTATAGCTGAAAATGCCCCTCATGCCACCAACTCGACACGCTAGGAATCAATCAAATAGAATGAAAGCATCCGGTTTCTCGCTGCGAGAGCTTGTTCGACGGATGAGCACCCACACGCCCAACCAATCGGATTGGGTTAAGAGCGTCCGGTTTTTTCGCGTGGGATAGAAGACCAGGCATACACGCTCGGCGTCCCCATTGAATGTATCGGGAGCGTCCGGTGTTTTCGCTTGTTGTTTGAGAGTTGCTTGGAATATGCCTATCAGTGATATTGGATGGGGGTATCAGAACCCGTGTTCTCCTATCAAGGGCACAAATCGTACTGCCATTAGTTTTTCAGCGTGCACTCGGGGTGTTTTGTCGTTTGAACTCTGGCGTGTGAACCTCATAAGATATTGCTGATAGTGTTTCCTCCCCACTGGCATTACTAGGTGACCATCGGTTTTCAGTTGTCTGATCAGCGGTAAAGGCGCACTTGGGCCAGCTGCTGTTACGATAATAGCATCGTAAGGCGCGTTTTCGGGCCAGCCTAACGTTCCGTCTCCGACTGCAACGTCAACGTCATCGAAACCACATTGTTTCAACGTAGTTCTAGCTTGTGATGCCAGTGTTTCAATTCGTTCGACTGTGGTTACGCGTGCAGCTAAAGTCCGCAGTATCGCTGCACCATACCCTGAACCTGCTCCGATTTCTAGCACATTGTCGTCACTGCTCAAACAAGATGCTTCTGCCATCAAAGCTACCATGGCAGGTTGGCTGATGGTTTGGCCTTCACCTATTGGCAGGGGAGTGTCTTCAAAACTGGCTTTCGCTAAATCTTTCGGCACAAACAAGTTGCGTGGCACCTGTCCTATGGCAGTCAACACTGCTTGGTCTCGAACACCGTGTTGCTGAGCTTGCAAGATTAAACGTTGCAGATCACCTGCCCGATTGGGTATTGCATCTTTTTCGGCCTGTTTCATGGTTTGTCCGTAGTTTGTTTGTGTTTGGTTCGTCTTTGACTATTAGCCCGTGGAGTAGGGAGCCGTTTCATGAGTCTTCATCGGTTTCATGAGTCTTCACTGTAGATGTTCTTTGTTTATAGGGTATTCTCAGCATATGCTTCCACACAACACCACCATAACAAGGCAACCAGCAGCAGGATTATTCATATAGGGTATTCTCAGCATATGCTTCGACTATTTGTAGCTGTCTGGCCACCCAGTGAAGTGCAACACAATCTAGGGGAGTTGTTCCGGCAAATCCCGAACTCTGACGCATTTCATTGGGCCACTCCGAGCAGTTTTCATATAACTTTGCGTTTTCTGGGAGAAACTGATAAGGAGCTGGCAGCATCGGCTTTGTCTGGTTTTTCTTTTCCTAAAACACAAGTTTTGTTGAAACCGACTGTTGAGAAGTTGGGCTATAACGCGTTGGTGATTCCAGTAGAAGGCTCAGACAAACTAGCAGATGCCGTATTAACGGCTAGCAGTCATATCGGGCAACCACCCAAGTCTCCCTATGTCGGACATCTAACCGTTGCTCGATTCAAAAAGCGCGCCCATGATAGTCGTAGTAGTGACCTGTTGGCACCTATGATTGAAAATGTAGCTAATGCGGCCAATACAGTAGCCTTTGCAGATTTCATGATTGCAGAGATTACATTGGTTGAGGTTAAAAGGAATGGTGCTTATGAATCGGTTGAGAGGTTTCCTCTTGCGTGAGGAGACGTCCGTTTCAAGTTACCGGTTTGAATAGACCAAGGAAAGTTAATCCATTTATCGGTGTTCTTCCATACATATTCGCACTTGACTAATGACTGCGGCTTCTCGTAAAGTACGGCTACTCGCACTTCTCCTACCTGTTCAAGACATATGTCTCGGACTAGCTTCAGTGTGTGACCGGTGTCGGCTACATCTTCTGTTATGAGTATTTTCGATTGGTGTTGATCAACGAATTCGATGTATGGTGGTAGCATGACCGGCATGGGCAGTCTCTCATCCTCACCGGTGTAATGTTCGCAGTTGATTAGGTAGATGTTTTTGATCGATAGCGCATAACCGAGTGAACCTGCACAAAAAAGGCCTCCCCGTGCTATAGCTAGGATTACTTCAGGCTGGTATCCGTCATTCTTGATTTGGTTCGCTAATTCTAACACAGCTCGACCATAAGTTTCCCAGTTCATGGTCTCGTAGACTGGCTTATCTGTCATACAACACGATTCTACCTAGTCTTACTACGAAAGAATTGAGGACTGTCAGCCTTCTGCGCGGGGAGGGGTCATTGAGAGGCCGGACACTGCGGTGCACAGATCAGCCTTCTGCGCGGGGAGGGGGCCGAAGTGAGGTCAACCACCATCGGGCATCCCCTAGATCAGCCTTCTGCGCGGGGAGGGGGCCGTGCCTTCTAGTTGTTTGCAGATCATGTTGTTACCTGCACGTCGATAGTGTGCCAGCCTTCTGCACCGTTAGGGCGTGGTCGCACAGGTCCGGGATTTTGTGTGTGCCCTGTACCGTCAGTCGAACGTACCTGAATCTGATAGTCGCCTGAACTGCCAGGATTCCATTGGTAAGACCATTGAACCCAACTTTCCTTGCCAAGGGCGTCGGCGATTTCGCATTCCTGCCAGGCTCCGTTGTTTATGCTTATTTCGACTTTGGATATTCCACGGGTAGGTGCCCAAGCTACACCTGCGATCGGTATTGAGGTGGCAGAGCTTGGAATACTGATACTACTGCCGTTGCGGGGTACATCGATACGACTTTGAGTTTTCATGGGGCCTTCTTTAGACCACCCTTTCGGTACCCAGTAAGCATCGAAGCCATCCCAGGTAGTGAGATTTATCTCCTCAATCCACTTTACAGCTGACACATAACCGTAAAGACCCGCAACTACAAGTCTGGCCGGGAATCCGTGTAGGATGGGTAGGGGTTCATCGTTCATTCCCACAGCAAGAATGGCATTGCGTCCGTCGTATACTACTTCCGTAGGAAAACCTGCTGTCCAGTCATCCACAGATCTGCCCACCACTTGCGTAGCTCCCTGTTGCACCCCAGCACGGTCAAGCAGCACATGGAGCGGCACACCAGTCCATACGGCGTTGCCGACAAGCTCCCCTCCCACCCTATTGGATACACATGAAAGGGTGATCACATAATCGGAGAGTTCCATATCCAAAATCTCGTCGAAGGTAAGTGTGTAGGGTGTGTCAACCATACCCGTGATATTCAACTGCCAGTTATCAGGGTCGACTTTTGGCGTGATGATAGCTGTGTCGATTCTGTAGAAATCAGAATTCGGGGTGATATATCTGGCTAAACCGTCTATCTCATCAAACCTGTTAAGAGCATCCACTTGATCGAGCACAGTCGAATCAGGGGAAATAGTCTTATAGACTCCGCTCCCCTCGGGGTTCAGCAGTGTTTCGTTCCCGTCTGATGGTATATTCGTCCTAGGTGACAAGCCTACTTGACTCCTAGCGGCCTCTGCAGCTGATCGACCGCTCAATCTTCGACCGATGGCAGTTATCGCCAGTGCTGTTGTTCCTGCACTTGTAATCCAAGCAAGAAAAGATCTTCGTGTAGATAGAGCGTGTGCTAGCTTGTCGATTTTCCCTTGAGCAGGTATCCCAATTATCGCATCTTTTGGATGCTTCCCGTCTTTCGTGAATTCTTGTTTCTGCTCGGCCTGTGAGTCGACTGATTCAGTGTCGGTGGAAGTCGCTTTGGATTGAGACACGACATCAGCTCGACTTATGAGAAAAAGCGTGACAAGTATTCCCACAATGCCGACTAATGCACCGACACTCCACGACCAGCCATCCAGGCTAATAGGATTACGAGCTGCAGTCCAACCCCCGAAAATCCCGAAAAAAGCGAATCCAGCTACAGTTGGCAATCTCTGTTGGATTGTTGTGAATCGTCCAAGCGCACCGCCGATAATCAGGCTCAGAAGTATGATGCTTGTTGTCAGAACGGTTTTTTGGATACTGCCCAGATTTTCGATGCTTACAGCTATTATGTCGCCAGGGGTGTAGTCGACCACTAATTCACCGACAGCAACCACCAATGACGGTACACCATCGATGATCTCACTGATGAATTCCCCGAAGCCTAGGGCAACAGCAGCTCCGGCCGCTCCTGCTAATGATCTTGTCCAGGCAGGTGATGCTGCAAAATTATCATAAGCCTGAGTTGAAAGTGAAACTTTAGTCGATGCAAGAGCAGAGGTATCAACTTCAGGCTTGATCATTGAATTGGAGTCGCTATGTTCCGAGTTGTCCACGGCTGAGGCTTCGTTGTCTTCAGAAAGCGATTCATTTGTGTCGGGTTGACGACTGTCATCTATCATACCTATATCACCGTATCATGTTAAGATCATCAATTTGAAGTTTGAGTTCAGGTATACTTCAAAATTGAGTCAGAAACCGGATCAACTTAATTAATCTTAGTGTATGTCTGTGGTCGATCTGCGTTTTTGGGGTTATCGAAGTTGGATATCTGAAGCCACTACAAACCACGTCGAGGGTGCCGAGGTAGGGCGGGTTGTGAATGTACATCGTGGTCAATGTGATGTCATTACTGAAAAAGGGTTCCGCCGGGCATGGTCTGATTCAGTGAGAGCTCAGTCAGAGGTAGCTCCTGTTACAGGTGATTGGGTTTCCCTGGAAAGGGGAGACGACGCTGACATCGAGGTCATAGCAAAAGTGTTGCACAGAGTCACCACACTAAGAAGGCGTAGCCCAGCAGAACGTGGGTCTGAGCAGGTACTTGCAGCCAACGTCGATATAGTTGGAATAGTCGCTGGACTTGATCGGCCTCTACCGCCTGGTCGTTTCGAGCGTCTTCTGGTTATGGCACTTGACAGTGGAGCAGACATACTGGTACTGCTCACCAAAGCAGATAGAGCAAAGAGAGCAGATGCCACAGTTGAAACTGTGGAAGCAGTTGTCGGTGACGATGTTCCAGTTATTGTTGTCAGCTCATTGACCGAGTATGGGCTTGACAGTATTCGTTCTCATCTGGGTATGGGGCGGACACTTGTGTTGGTAGGTGCTAGCGGGTCTGGAAAATCTGCTTTAGTCAATGCCATGGCTAATGCCAGCGTTGTGGCTACCGGTGAAGTACGGCCCAAAGATGCACGAGGTCGACATACTACAGTCACTAGAAAATTAGTCCTTCTGTCGGATAGAGCAGGTTTGATACTCGACACACCCGGTATACGGTCTCTCGGACTTTGGGATTGTGAGGAAGCACTCATCCGTTTATTTGGAGATATCAAAGAAACTTCCTCTGACTGTCGTTTCACTGATTGTAGCCATGACACAGAGCCTGATTGTGCTGTTCAGGCTCGTATCAAACGAGGCGAAATAAGTGCTCAAAGGCTAGAAAGAGCAAGAGCTTTGAGTTTTGAACTAGAAAACCAAAAAACCCGCATCACTGTTCGTGATCGTTGACGACCTTGATCAGTTTATCGTAGGATAAGCGATTGGAGGGTGGCTTTAGTCGCCAGGATGTAGAAACCCGGACGATCATGATTCGTCTATCGCAAATTAGACGGGTTTGCGCAAAGTCGATTTCATCTCAGCTGCAAACCGCTTTTTCAGGTAGTGCCTCAGCAGCTTGCCAGTCTGGTTGTAGGGTAGCTTGTCGACGAACACAAACCGGCTCGGTGTCCGATGTGAGCGTAACCGCTTCTTCGCCCATTTCTGTAGTTGTTCTGTTGTCGGTAGCGGTGGGGTGACCACAACCGCGGCGGCTATTTCTTCACCCCATTCAGGGCTTGCAATTCCGAAAACAGCAGCGTCGGTTATGCGGGGATGAGAGATTAATATCTCCTCGATTTCAGTAGGTGAGACATTAACACCTCCTCGAATGATCATGTCATCAGAACGGCCGAGCAAATACAGGTAACCATCACGATCGAAGTAGCCTATGTCGTTAGTGTGGAACCAGCCTTCGGAGTCCAATGCTGAGCCGGTTTCACGGTATTCGCCGGAAACATGAGCACCTCGAACCCAAATCTCACCTATCCTGTTCTCGCTAGTATCATTCACGCTAGCAGGTGCTGTTTTGCTGGCCGAGTTGTTGGTTCGCCTGTTTCTGATTGCCACTTCCAAGACAGGGAGCGGATGTCCCACTGAGTCAAGCCTTTTTGTAGCGAGAGCATCGCCGGCCAGTGCTTTCCTGTGGATGATAGGGTCGAGCATAGCCACAGTTGAACTAGTCTCTGTCAGTCCATAAGCATGGAAAAAGTCGGCATTTGGCATAAGTTCCAATGCCCGTAGAACGGTCTTTCGGTGTGGTTTTCCGCCTCCATACGACACAGAACGGATTGAAGTGAGTTGCTCGCCACGATCCTCCAAGGCAGCTACGATGCGAGACATCATAGTAGGAACCAGCATCACGTGAGTTGCATTCTCAGTTTTCACTAACTCAATCCACAATTTCGCATCGAATTGTGGCAACATCACCATACGACGTCCCTCATACACCTGGGATAGTTGAGCAGATATCGAGGCGACATGATAAGGGGGTACCGCTAACACATGCACTTCGTCGTTACTGGCACTGGCGAATTCTTTGGTGCCCGTAACGTATGCTACTAGATGCTTATGGCGCAATAGTACGGACTTCGGTGTTCCGCTTGTGCCGCTGGTATGGATCAGTACAGCGGCCATCTCGGGATCTATCGACCAGCCCTCCATTTCCACGGATGAACAGTTATCCCCTGCAATGTTCAACACTTCTGATCTTTTCATCATGAGCAACTTTTGTGGGTTTTCGCCAAGATTGAGGCGGTCCTTGTGGTTGGCTCCGACCAAAGCCAGTGCCGGTGTTGTGTCGGCTACCAGAGAACACAACTCTCGATTGGTCAGACGGTAGTTGAGTGGTACATATGCGACCCCCGCCCAAGCAGCAGCAAAAAGAGCAACAGTTAAAGCTCGGCTGTTTTCATCGCACACTAGTAGATATTTGGATTTGTAATCTTGGATATGTCTTGCTAATAGCGCAGCGTCTTTCCAAAGACGATGGTAAGTGAAACCGCAGTCACGGGAGCCTATAGCCGAACGACCGCCTAAAGCATCGGCAGTTTTTTCGAGTAATGATACTATGTTCATGCTTATCCACTGTTACTTGTTGATGCTTGCCTCAAATGTGAAAGCTTATCTCGAAGTGATCTCAAATATAGACATATGAGCACCATGCAGTAGGTCGTGTGGCACGCCTGTCTGTGCGGGTTATCGCTGTTGTCGCGGATACGCCTGTTGTAACCTGTCGTGGCACGCCTGTCTGTGCGGGTTATCGACCACCACTATATCTACACGCTTGCTTATAGGTTTTGAACAAGCCTTGCAAAAATCATCAACTTATTGTAGACTTTCAATTGTGATCCGATGGTTTGAAGCTGAACATAACGTACCCCATGGTGATTCTTATGATGAGCGGTGGAAACGTATGGAAGAAAGCGGTGAATATATTCATGGAGAGGCCGATCTCATCGAATGGTTCAGACCTGAAAGCGTTTTGGATGCTGGGTGCGGCACAGGCCGGTTGGCAATAGAACTGGGCCGCCGAGGGGTTGATGTCGTAGGGGTTGACATAGACCCGCGGATGTTGGATGTGGCACGATCTAAAGCTCCTCATTTACGCTGGATACTAGGCGATGTAGTTGATGTGACAGTACCCGTCGATCATCAAAAATCCAGTGGCTTGAGTACGCAAGGTGACAATGGTCCAACTGTTCAGTCTTTTGATGTCGTGGTTTTGGCGGGCAACGTAATGATATTCATAGCAGCTGACACTGAGAGTGCCACCATTGCTAACATGGCGCGTCATTTAGCTCCTGGTGGTCGACTTATAGCAGGCTTTCAGCTAGGTCGCACATTTTTAGATTTGCAGATGTACGACGCTGCTGCCAGAGCCGCAGGCCTTCGCCTTGAACATCGTTGGTCGACATGGGAGCTTACCCCATATGAAGGTGGGGATTATGCCGTATCCGTGCATCGGGCTCTGGAATCTTAGAATTAGTAGCCTGCAGATGAAACAAATTCGCATATAATAGGTTGCGTGTCTTTTCCTCCTGATATAGAAATCGCCTCCAAAGCTCGCCTGAAACCGTTGGCGGACATAGCGGCTGATATGGGCATACCCGCTGAAATGTTTGAGCCCTACGGAGCAGGGGCTGCAAAGATCAACCTCAATGCGATAGAGGCTATGTCCGCTCAGCCTAAAGCCCGATATGTGGTGGTTTCAGCTATCACTCCCACCCCTCTCGGAGAAGGCAAAACAACGACTACTGTGGGTTTGGGCCAAGCTTTTCAACATATAGGCCGTACAGCTACCATAGCTATTCGACAGCCATCGATGGGACCTACTTTCGGTATCAAAGGAGGAGCAGCGGGAGGTGGTTATAGCCAAGTAGTACCGATGGAGCTATTGAATCTACATCTCACCGGTGACATGCACGCTGTAACCGCAGCCCATAACCTTTGCGCGGCTTTGCTGGATGCTCATTTGTACCACGGCAACGAGACAGGCCTTGACATACATAACATTATCTGGCGCAGAGTGCTGGATGTGAACGACAGAGCCCTGAGGAATATGACAATAGGATTAGGCGGACGTCTTCATGGGGTGCCAAGAGAATCAGGCTTTGATATTACCGCAGCATCCGAGGTGATGGCCCTATTGTCGTTGTGCTGTGATTTGCGGGATTTCAGGCAACGGCTAAGTCGCATAGTGGTGGGGTACACCAAGCAAGGCATTCCCGTGAGTGCTGAGGATATCGGAGCTGCTGGTGCTATGGCCGTAATCTTACATGAGGCAGTGAAGCCAAACTTAATGCAGACCTTGGAGAACACACCTGTTCTTGTGCATACTGGGCCGTTTGGCAATATCGCTACCGGAAATTCATCGATAGTGGCTGATCAAATAGGAATCCGCTCAAGTGATTTTCTTATCACCGAGGCTGGTTTTGGTGCTGATATGGGAGCGGAACGTTTTTTTAATGTTAAATGTCGTTACTCGGGGTTGGCACCTGATGCAGTAGTGCTAGTAGCTACAGTTAGAGGCCTTAAAGCGCATTCTGGCAACCATCGCATAATTGCGGGACGACCTTTACCTGAAGCATTATTGGCTGAGAATCCGGATGAAGTACACGCAGGTGGCGACAACCTGCGCAAACAGATTGAGAATATAAGGCTTCACGGCTGTACTCCAGTGGTAGCTATCAACGTATTTCCTGGAGATCACGAAGCAGATATTGCAGCTATCCATGAGATTGCTACCGAATATGGAGTCAGGGCAGCCTCTTCCACACATTTTGTTGATGGTGGCAGGGGAGCAGCCAAACTAGCGGAAGTCGTAACTGAAGCAGCAGAAGAACCCAACCAGTTCACAATGTTGTATCCCGATGCGGCTTCGTTGAAAGAGAAGATAGAAGCAGTGGCCACCAAAGTGTATGGGGCTAGTGGAGTGTCTTACACTGCTAATGCTCGTAAGCAGCTCAAAACCTATACAGATGCAGGTTTTGCGGATTTACCGGTATGCATAGCCAAAACTCATCTGTCGATCTCGTCTGATCCGTCACTTAAAGGTGCTCCTGTGGGATGGACATTGCCCGTGCGCGAAGTTCGATCATCAGTAGGTGCCGGCTTCATCTATCCTATCTGTGGAAATATAAACACTATGCCAGGACTGGGTAAGTCTCCAGCGGCACACAGAATTGACATTGACTCAAAAGGTAACATTATCGGCCTGAGTTGATGACGAGTGTTGACAATGAGCTTCAGTTCGCGTAGTGATCTCGGAGTGTTACAACACTCCGAGCTTTTTTGCAGCTTCTAAGGTATTCTGCAAGAGGCAGGCAATTGTCATGGGTCCGGTACCTCCGGGCATAGGAGTAATAGCACCTGCTATATTCCGACATGCCTCAAAATCGACATCCCCGACGATGGCTTTTGATACACGTGAAATACCTACATCTATGACCGTTGCGCCAGCACTCAAAAAATCGGAGGTTACCAGTCCCGCTACACCCGCAGCAGATATGACGATGTCTGCACTTCTGCATAACTCAGCCAACTGTCGGGTGCGGCTATGAGCTAAAGTGGGAGTGGCATCTACTCCTTTGCGTCCTAGAAGTATTACAAGCGGCAACCCGACTAGTATTGAGCGTCCTATTATTACGGCTCGCTTCCCTGTGGTGGGTATCCAGTATCGCTCCAATAGGCGTATAACCCCTAATGGTGTACACGGTAAATGCCCTGCTTCTCCTTTTACCAGACGTCCCAAAGAAGCAGGCGTAAGGCCATCCACATCTTTAGCAGGCGGTATGGGATTCAGTATCCTACTAGTGTCAAGACCTTGTGGTAATGGCAATTGCACTAGTATGCCGTGTACATTGGGGTCGGTGGCTAATTCTCGTACTGCCGCTTCTGCCTCTATTTGTGATGCGTTGTCACCTAGCTCTACGTGATGGGAAATCATACCCGCCTCAGTTGCTTTTCGACGTTTTTGGCGTACGTAGATGCGGCTTGCCGGATTATTGCCTATGAGTACTGTGGCTAGACACACTTTTGGCTGATTGGCCTTAACGATAGCAGCTCTGATATCTGCAATGATTTCGTCTCGCAGCCGATTGCCATCCATTATTACCGCACCGCCATCGGAGCGTTTAAGAATATCGTGTTTAGGGGTGTCTGTTGTCATTGTCATGTTTTGCTTTACTTGTAAGTTTTACTCATTAAGTTGCTATTCCACCGTTAGTTTATGGGTTAAGCTACGCTTAGCTTGACTATTTGCTTACTCGTATGCATTTAGTCGGTTTGGCATAATAGGTATAACAGCATAACAATTGACAGTCTAACACAAAAGAAAAGGTCCTATGAGAGTACTTTTTGCTGATAATCTTTCCGAGTTTGCTATCGAACACTTGCGAGCTCGTGGCATCGCTTGTGACGTAATGCCATGGCTTACAGCTGATGATCTACCCGAGCACATATCAGACTACGAGGTGTTGGTAGTGCGCAGTACCGGTGTAAACGCTACTACCTTGGAAGCTGGATCGAAGCTTGACTTGGTAGTTCGAGCTGGAGCTGGCACGAACACGATTGACTGTGTACGGGCTGCACAGCTTGGCATCGTTGTAAGTAACGTACCTGCTCGTAATGCCATGGCAGTAGCGGAACTCACGTTGGGTTTGATGTTCGCTGTTGACCGCAACATAGCTAACGCGACCGCTGATGCGCGATCAGGTATATGGAACAAAAAAGCTCACGGCCGATCCCGAGGTCTTTACGGTGCTACTTTGGGGATTCTCGGTATGGGCTCAATAGGTTTGGAAGTAGCTAAACGTGCTATAGCCTCCGGGCTTGACGTGATCACCACGGCAACACCTGCACATCCGCCTGCCACGCTTCAGTTCATGAAAGAGTTGGGGATTCGATGCACCTCTGATTTGTGTTCTCTACTAGGGGCAAGCGACATTGTTTCATTGCATGTTCCAGCTTGGCCTACTACTGTGGATATGGTTGACTCCTACTTTTTGGCTTCCATGAAAACAGATGCCATTCTGATCAACACATCTCGAGGTTCGGCTGTGGTGGAAGCAGATTTGATTGCGGCTCTTGATTCCACAGAAATGCGTGCTGGCATTGATGTCTGCAATGATGAACCGAATTCATCTTCAGGAGAGTTTTATTCTGAGTTGGCTCGTCATCCAAAAGTCACTTTCACACACCACATAGGGGCTTCTACACATCAGGCGCAGACTGCCATAGCCAAAGGCACCATCGAAGTGATAGAAAAATATTGTCGAGGCATGTTGACAAACTGTGTCAACTTGGAACTTTCACCAGTACGTGCTGCTGTTCTGAGTATTACCTGTCAGGATCAGGTAAGAGTGTTGGCACTAGTATTGCAAGAGTTGAACAACCGTAGCATCGATATAGGAAACATGAATAGTCAAGTTCTTGCTGGAGGCAAAACATCGATCACTCACATAGATGTGACTGGTATTACAATCAGTCATGATGAATTCACAAACAGTATTCTTGCGATTCCAGGTGTCCTACAAGCAAAAACGCAAAAAGTGTGAGTTTCATGGAAAATTGAATTGCCGGCCTCACCCTTTTCATTAATCGTCCCATTCAACTCCAACAGAGGGGGCAGGCAAAGTAATACCAAATCCCCAGCAGGTGATGGTGTTGTCGGTTTTCAGTAGTGCGCAGGTGTGGTTGTTGCCTGCTGTGATTGCTGTGTAGGTGCCTGTTGGGGTGTTGGTTTGGTTGTGGTGGTTGTTGCCCCAGCAGGTGATGGTGTTGTCGGTTTTCAGTGCGCAGGTGTGGTTGTTGCCTGCTGTGATTGCTGTGTAGGTGCCTGTTGGGG
>JAPPJC010000026.1:416-27917 GCA_028820455.1 Acidimicrobiaceae bacterium | reverse complement strand
CCGCCGGGTAGCCCACACCCGCTGGGTGTTCCCCGCCTATGCGGGGGTGAGCCGCTCGCTGAGCTGATGTCGCCGTCATAAGCCCAGTGTTCCCCGCCTATGCGGGGGTGAGCCCGTGGGGGTGTCGCCCGCTGGGGTGTCACCCGTGTGTTCCCCGCCTATGCGGGGGTGAGCCCCACGAGGAGCATCATCCGCAGGCTGCGCGCGGGTGTTCCCCGCCTATGCGGGGGTGAGCCCGAATGGGCGCAGTTGTGTTTAATCCGACCCTGGTGTTCCCCGCCTATGCGGGGGTGAGCCCGCTCATACAGGGTGCGCAAATCTGTTCACCCAGTGTTCCCCGCCTATGCGGGGGTGAGCCTCCCCCCGCAGAGCTGGTCAGCAGGGCTATTTGTGTTCCCCGCCTATGCGGGGGTGAGCCCTATTCAGATACCCCCTGTTTGACGGGTTGGCTGTGTTCCCCGCCTATGCGGGGGTGAGCCGAGTGCGCATCCCACCGGTCTAGCAGCCTAGGGGTGTTCCCCGCCTATGCGGGGGTGAGCCCCAGCAGTAAAACTGCATACAGCGGTAGTAATAGTGTTCCCCGCCTATGCGGGGGTGAGCCTGAACGCTCCAAATTACCAGCATTAGACAGATCGTGTTCCCCGCCTATGCGGGGGTGAGCCGGATTGGTTGTCGTTTTCCGTGGCCCGCTGCGGGTGTTCCCCGCCTATGCGGGGGTGAGCCCCCGCGGATGGAGTCGCCCTTACACACGGACGGGTGTTCCCCGCCTATGCGGGGGTGAGCCCCTTTACCCAAGGAAAGATGTCACTGATCTTAGAGTGTTCCCCGCCTATGCGGGGGTGAGCCTCAAAACAACATAATTGAATGGAGGTGAAACAAGTGTTCCCCGCCTATGCGGGGGTGAGCCCTGTACCAGTGCAAGCCAATCGTCAAAATCTACGTGTTCCCCGCCTATGCGGGGGTGAGCCCACTGAGAGATGAACTGCATAGATAGGTACATAGTGTTCCCCGCCTATGCGGGGGTGAGCCCGCATCGAGCAGATCGAGTAACGTCTCACCAAACTAGAAGAGGACAAGACCATAAAAGGAGAGCAATAATCATGTGGATAGCCAATAAATGGGTCTACTACGGAGTCCGAGGCGCATGCTACACAATCGGCAGCTGTGCAGCGGTCCCACTAGTACACGCTGCACGCCCAGTAGTACACGCTGCAGCTAAGAGAATAGCCGAATACACGGAAGAGAAACCACCAGAAGAGGAAACGCGATGATACTGCGACGTCAGCTAGTCTCACGGTCACAACCCGACTAGATATAAGATCTCTACTACGTCTTAACCCGCATAGCAGCCAGCCTTATCAGCGACACCCTGAACAGGAGGGTGTTCTCCGCCTATGCGGGGGGAGGGGCCGCGACATGACGGTGACGGTGACGACCGCTTTGTGTTCTCCGCCTATGCGGGGGGAGGGGGGGAGCCGGATCAGCGGGTGTTCGAATGTGGATACGCCACCCACCCCACCACCCCCCTCAACCCAGACACAAGATTATCGCGCCTAGTTGCTATGCCCGCCCTTACGATAGGGCGAGCCGTTTGCCTGGGGCATTCGTAGTTTCTGTGAGAAAAACACGAGCACTAACAGCACAATGACATACGGTAGTATTGATATCCACCATTTGGGAACCGTCTGTGACGTCGAATACCAGACTGCGGCTGCGATGCTGAGAACTCCAGCCAGTGCAGCGTCTGTTCGTCGTCCTTTCTTCAAAGTCCACACGGTGACTCCCACCAGAGCGAAAACACCCACAAGCATCAACGCACGTGAAGCCACGCCATCAAGGTCACGTAAACTCAAGCCGAAAGGATAGCCGAACAGAAGAGAGCCCGTCATCACTCCACCGGGTTTCCAGTTGCCGAAAATTAACGCACCCAATCCTATGAAACCACGTCCCTGAGTTTGTCCTTCAAGATACACTCCTGAAAGTTCAGGGGTCACTATGAAAGCACCCCCGAATCCTGCTAGCATACCACTCGCCAGAACCCCGTAGTATTTGTAGCGGTATATGTTTATTCCTTGGCTTTCACCGCTCAGGGGGTGTTCACCACAGATTCGCAGTCGAAGTCCGAGTCGTGTTCGCCATAATATCCACACGCTTATCGGGACTAAAGCAAAAGCTATGATCGAAGCTATCGACATGCTTCCGGCACCCCTCAACAAGGCAGTGGTTTCCGAGATGAGAAACCAGTTTTGATCCGCTGTCCAGCCCAAAAGGTCGGGAGTTTGCCAGCTACCGATGTTCCCACCAGCTAAAAAAGGGAAAGTGAAATCTCCTACTTTGCCCACTCGTGGTGACTGCGATATGGAACCCCCATCGTAGTTCACGAATATGTGTGACGACAAGTAACGCGTGAGACCCGGCGCGGTCAAGTTAATGGCCACGCCGGAGATAATATGGTCGACACCGAAGGATACGGTCGCTATCGCGTGTATGAGTCCGCCCACAGCACCACCTAGGATGCCGATCAGCATCCCAGCCCAAGGGCCGTAGTTAACGGCACCCCAAGCACCGAACCAGGTGCCTAGAATCATTATTCCCTCCAAGCCGATGTTTATCACACCGACACGTTCTGCGAACAACCCTCCGAGGCCTGCTAGCATTATCGGCACCGACCAGCGTATCATCCCCTGCGAAGACACGACATCGGTGAGCTGGCTAGTGTCGGAGAGTTCCTGCACCAAAGTCAATACCAGCATTCCCAGCGTAGCCCACATCATCCACGTAGCCCAGGCTGGCAGGGCACGCACTTTTTCTATAATTTTGAAGTATTTGCGGACGCTGTTCATGTGAGCTGGTTCAGCATTGCCATGGCCGCCTCTTGTCGTTTGCGGATTTGCGCAACCACCTGATAGGCAACCACAACCGCAAGCACGATAAGGCCTTGCATTATCACAACGATCTCACGTGTGGCACTGCTGGTGATCTGCAGGATGCTTGACGATTTATCCAAAAACGCAAATATTAGAGCACCGAAAAACATGCCAACAGTATGATTGCGTCCCAGCAAAGCCACAGCAATTCCTGTAAAACCAAGATTCAGGACTGGGTTCGAAGGGAAATAGCCCGTGCTCATGAGTTCGGGCATGCCTACAAGCCCGGCAACCCCCCCGGAGATCAACATAGCCGTGACTATCGTTCTTTTCGGTGGGACACCTCCCACATGAGCTGCAGTAGGGTTGACACCAGCAGCTCGCAGATCAAAACCGAACACTGTGCGATTGACCAAAAAATGGTAGATCACGCCTACCGCGACAGCTATGAGCAGCATACTTTCCAATTGTCTGCCCTGACCCAAGTCTCTCGTGAACATTTCAAGAAAGCCGTTGAGATCGGGAAGCAAACCAGAATCCGCTATCGGTTCAGTACCCACCCGGCCGCCAGTCCTACGGGTGCCACCGTCGGCTTGCCACTCGACTACAAGCCAAGCAACCAAACCCGAAATAGCTATCGCGTTCAGCATTATCGTGGAGATCACTTCGTGCACACCGCGAATGACCTTTAAAACACCAGCCAACCCTGAAAGTGCTGCGCCTACAGTCATTGCTACCAGTAATATCAAAGTGACGTGCAGCACAGGGGGTAGAGTCAGTAGTGAACCAACATGTGCCGCCACTAGAAAAGCAAGAATATACTGGCCTTCCACCCCGATGTTGAAAAGATTCACACGAAACCCTATGGAAGCCGCGATACCGGACAGGTACAGAGGTGTGACCCTGTTCAAGATGTCTACTTGCACTTCCAGTTTGCCAGCATGCCCGAGCATATCCCGGTACGCCTCGATAGGATTGCTGCCAGAAATGATCAGCACCAACGAAGAGAAAGCCACAGCCAATCCCACAGCCCCCAAAGGTGCTGAGGCTGTAAGCATAATCTGTCGGAAAGGTTTAGAAGTGTCTAACAATTTGATTTCGCGTGAATCGCTGCTCCGGTCATGTAAGCACCCAGCTCTCGTGATGTTAGACGGGCGGGGTTGAGACGGGCGACAAATCTGCCTCGCAGCATCACCAAAAGCATGTCTGACAACCCGATCAACTCTTCAAGGTCTGCGGATACCAGCAGCGTAGCCAGTCCCCAGGATTTAGCTTTGAGTATCTCATTCCACACCGCTGACTGAGCACCCACGTCTATGCCTCTGGTCGGGTGAGCGGCTATGAGCATCTCAGGTTCTGCTATCATCTCACGTCCAACTATCAACTTCTGCTGGTTACCCCCCGACAAAACATGAGCCGTGTTATCCACACCCGAAGAGCGCACATCGAATTTTTTGCATACCTCTTGAGCTCGAGATCGCATATTAGTAGGGCTGAGAAGCTTCCATTTCGAATAAGGGGCTTCTGTTTGATGGCCCAGAGCAGTATTCTCCCATAAGGGTGATGAGAGTAGCAGGCCTTCTCGATGTCGATCCTGGGGTATGCATCCTAAACCTGCTTCCCGTCTGTGGCGAACCGAAGTATGCGTAATATTCTGGTCGAGTAGAAAAATGCCTCCCGATGCTATTTGGCGTGTGCCCAAAATAGCTTCAATTAATTCTGACTGGCCATTACCTTCCACCCCCGCAATGCCTACAATCTCACCTCTATGAACTGTGAGGTTCACGCTGTCGACCACAACACGGGATTCATCAACCAATCTAAGGTTCTCAACTGTGAGAACGGTTTCTCCACCTTCAACCCGCCGGCGATGCAGTCGTTCGTTTCCATCCAGTGGCCCGTTTTCACCCCCAAGAACGGTTTCTCCACTTTCAACGGGTAAAGCGGCTGCAGTATTTCTAGGTTCAGCTTTGCCTACAACAGACCGTAGAATAGGTCGCTGTGTTGAGAATTTTGGGCCTATCATCATTTCTGCTAATTCTTTTGCTGTCACCTCACTAGGTGTGACAGTCCCCACTAACCGGGCTTGACGCAAGACCGTTATAACGTCGGCTATTTCCAATATCTCATTCAGTTTGTGGGCGATGAATAAAACCGTACAACCCGCTGCTTTTAGTTCGCGGATGTTCTGGAACAGTTCTTCCACTTCTTGAGGCACTAATACTGCCGTGGGTTCGTCGAGAATAAGAATATTGGCACCCCTGTAAAGCACTTTGATGATCTCAACTCTTTGTCTTTGGCCGATATCCAAGTCGTCAACAAAATCATCGGGTTCAACATCAAGCCCGTAAGCTTTGCTGATTTTTCGGAAATGATCGCGTCCAGCTGTGAAATCGATACGACCTAAAGATCGCATCGGTTCTGCCCCGATGATAACATTCTCAAGCACAGTGAGATGATCTGCTAACATGAAATGCTGATGCACCATCCCTATTCCCAAGGCAATGGCGTCCGTAGGGGAGTTCAAAACAGCTTTCTCACCGTTGACTCTGATTGTTCCCTCGTCTGGGGCCAGCATTCCGTAAAGAATTTTCATCAAAGTGGATTTGCCAGCCCCATTTTCACCGCAAATTGCGTGAATTTCCCCTTCAGCTACGGAGAGGTTGATGCTGTCGTTGGCTACAACCCCGGGGAATTGCTTTGCAATGCCCGTTAACTCTATAGCATTGGCACTGACCGGTGTATGTTTCTGTTGTGTGCTCTGCACAATGTTCAACGCGATTTTTGTGCATTACTGCAGTCGAATACTCAGAAAAGAGCAAGCAGCTTCTGTCCGTTGTCTTTAGTTGGAGAACTGCATTTATGAGTTGGGCACCGTAGGCACATCGATGTCGCCTGCAACTATTTGCGCTTTCAAGCTTTCAAGCTGTTCTACAATGTCATCGATGAAACCACCCGAGGTGCTGTAATCAACTCCCTCGACTGCTAGATCATATGTGATAGCACCAGGTTCTGTGTTATCTTCGATGGTCGATTTCACCAATTCAAAAATAGCTACGTCAACTCTTTTGAGCATCGAGGTGAGAACATAATCCTGAACTTCAGGATCAACAGTGTGATACTGATCCGAATCAACGCCGATAGCCCATACTTTTGAACCAACGGTTTCGCTATGCTTTTTAGCGGCGGCGAAAAGTCCTAGACCTGATCCTCCGGCAGCGTGGTAGATTATGTCTGCACCGTTTTCATACATACTCAAAGCAATTTCTTGGGCTCTATCCGGTGCTTGCCAACCTGTGCTGTCCGGTGCTTCAGTGATATAGTTGGCAAAAATTGTAATCTCAGGATCAACAGCTAGAGCACCGGCTTCATATCCGGCTTGAAATTTTTCAATTAAACCACCGGCATTGGCAACGCCACCTATGAAACCTATAGTACCTGTCTGGCTTTTCAAAGCAGCGGCAGCACCAACCAGGAAAGAGCCTTCATGTTCTGTGAAGACTAAGCCCGAAATGTTGTCGCCGTAGGGCTGACCGGAAGGGTCGGATTCGAAATCCAGCATAGGCGTGTCCACCACACCGAATTGCACGTCTTGATTTTCGGTGGCCGCATCGACAACAAAGGGTTCATACAAAAAACCCACTGCAACTACCAGATCATGAGAATCCGCTGCAAGTTGCAGGAGTTCAGCACGGTCGGACCCGTCTTTGTTGGGGGTCAATTCCGTATACTCGATGTTTAATTCGTTTTCGGCTCGTTCTATACCTGCTGCTGCAGCATCATTGAATGATTGGTCGCCTTTACCGGTGACGTCATACACCACTCCCACAGAAATAGCAGCTTCACTATTATCAACATTGCTGTCATTGTCATTACCATTGCTGCCGTCAGTGTCTTCGGTTGTATCACCGTTGCATGCGGTCCATGTTGCCGTAAGCAAAACAAAAACCAGAATAGTTGTCAGCAAGCGTATACGCTTTAGCATGAGATTCTCCTCTATGAAATGTCGAGTGTTGTCAAATGTCGGGTTATGAAATGTCGAGTGTTGTCAAATTATGGTACTTGTTTCTTATAGGCGATGATAAACAAGCACGTATGAGTGTGTGGATAATACACATGTCATGCTGGAAAGTAGTATAACCGAATACCAAGGTGTGCTTATATTTTCCGCCCGTTAGCAGTATTTGGGTACCACTCTATTCTATTCTGGATATAACCGAATACCAAGGTGTGCTTATGTTTTCCGCCTTTATTCAGTCTCAATTGAACTGACTAGAGTGGGCCATACCAGATCTAGTATGGAGTTCTACCGGAACATAGCCAGAAACAAACAGCTACAGCAGCAGGTCAGTCTAGAGTGGGCCATACCAGTGTGGAGTTCTACTGGAGTAATATAATGTCCTATTCGGGGTCTGGTTGCTTGATCAAGCAATAACGATTACGGGCGATCAGGGTATACACCAGCTGGGCCAGCCAGTTGAATGGTGGATGCAAAATCAAATTGCCAGCCGCACTCCAGACACCACCCATACTGATTAAAGCATGGCCGATAGCAGCATGACCACCCACCGGGTTTGGTATCTCACATTCTTCGCTATTCAAGTTTTTGTGTTCAGTGTGAACCCACCATAGTGAAGTCTCAACCTGCTCATGGGTGAGCCCAACATCCGCTAATTCAAGTGACTGCCATGCTCGCACTTGTACTTCATCGGGAAGTCTGCGCTCGATCCAACCTGCCGACACTCGGCAAAACCGACAATCACCGTCAAATACCAGAAGCATTGTCATATCATCGCCAGATTTGGCATACTAAACTCCGGAAACAAGCATAATATTGTTAAGCATAGTATTTGCATATTATACGCAGATAAGAATGAGGTCTTGCCATGTCGAAGCGAACACAGAAAAGAAAGGCTAAAGCCCGTCGTTCAAAAGCCAACCACGGGCGCAAACCCAACACCGGTCGCAACAGCTGAACAGAAATTAAGCAGACTCGCCGTTGTAGTCACTGTTTGTATAACGACTCGTACCACTCGCGGGTGGCTGAACAAAAATGTAAGCAGACTCGCCGTTGTAGTAGGGTGGTTTACCATGCATGCGATGATCACCCCAATGTTTTGATATCCTATTTTCTGTTGCGCTGGTCGTAGCAGGGTGGTTTACCATGCATCAGGTGGCCGTAGAGCCTAACGATCGGCATTTCAGATTGTATTAACGTATACTCTATATTCTTATGAAACATTTTGGGCTGGTCGGTCTTCCAAACGCAGGCAAAAGCACGCTGTTCAATGCTCTTTCAGGTGGGGAAGCGCACACTGCTCCTTACGCGTTTTCCACTACAGACAGCAACGTGGGTGTGGCCAAGGTCCCCGACCATCGGCTTGAACGGCTAGCCAATATGAGCCAAAGCCGCCGCTGTGTTCAAGCTTCAGTTAATTTCACTGACATCGGTGGCCTAGTCGAAGGAGCAAGCCATGGCGATGGCTTGGGAAACGCTTTCCTCGGCCACATACGAAACACTGATGCCATAGTATTCGTGTTACGCTCCTTTGATGATGAAGCAGCTGAAGCGACAAGCGGTGGAGCAGCGGATTTCGCCCCTATCGACCAGTTACAACTACTGGAGATAGAGTTGGCTTTAGCTGACCTTGAAAGTGCGAAACGTCAGTTGGAGAAACACCAACGAATGGCTAAGGGCGACAGCACGAAGCTTGACACCGTGGCGCGTTTGCATCGTGCTGTGGAAGTGTTGGAAGAAGGGACACCGCTGTACCGGTCGAACATGGGCTCCTCTGAAGAAGCGGCGTTGCAAGAGTTCTTTTTTCTCACCAGTAAACCAGTGTTAGTAGTGTTGAATGTCGCTGAAGACGATATCGACACAAGTGACATTGAAAACCTTAGATCAGAATTGTCGGATTATCTGGAAAACGCTGAAGTCATCCCACTCTGCGCGCAGCTTGAAGCTGAAGCCGCTCAACTCGATGAGTGTGAACGTGTGGAAATATTAGCGGCTATGGAGCTTGGTGATGGTGCTTTGTCGCGGTTTTTGGCTAGTGCGTATCGACTGTTGGGATTGCGGACTTTTTTGACCACTGGGGAAAAAGAAAGTCGCGCCTGGACTTTTCAGGCAGGAGCAACAGCAGCAGAATGCGCAGGGGTCATTCATTCTGACTTTCAAAGAGGTTTCATCAAAGCGGACACTATCCGCTGGGACAAACTAGTACAAGCAGGTTCCTGGTTGATGGCCCGTGAGATGGGGAGCGTGCGTGCCGAAGGCAAAACTTACCTGGTAGCCGACGGCGATGTAATGGAATTCAAGTTCAACGTGTGAGTCAGGCTAGCCTGACTCACGTCGGAGCAACCACTGAAAACATAATCTATTCTGTGGCTGATGTTCATCGGCATTTTTCCGTGTAGACCCTGCAGAGCGTTTTGGGTTGGCTGGGTTTCATTCTGTGGCTGATGTTCATCGGCATTTTTCCGTGCCTTGCTGCAGCGTGTTGCCGAGAACATAATTTATTTTGTGAAAGTTGTTGTTTTTATGTCCAGTCTACTTACCGGTAAGTAGACTGGCTTGCATGACACTTGAATCTGATCACGATTTGCTAGCAGAACTTCAACCACGTGTGGAGCAACTCCTTAACCGACATCTGAGGCAGGCTAAAGAATGGATCCCTAGTTTTTTGGTTCCTTGGAGTCGTGGGGAGGATTATCCCGATGACTATGAGTGGTCTCCCGAGGAGGCCAGATTAACCAAAGTAGCACGCAGTGCTTTATTTGTCAATGTTCTCACTGAAGATAATCTTCCGTATTATTTTCGGGACATAGAACGAATGTTTGGTCGTGATGGTGCTTGGGGGGAGTGGGTAAGGCGTTGGACTGCTGAAGAAGGGCGCCATGGTCAGGTAATACACGATTATCTGGCTGTTACCAGGGCTATAGACCCTGTTGATCTTGAACGTTCTCGCATGGCTCAGGTTCAGCAGGGGCAAGTACCGGAGCCTCCCAATGCTCTGGAAGGAATGGCGTATGTGGCTATCCAGGAGCTTGCCACTCGTATCTCACATTTCAATACCGGTAAGCATCTAGACGACCCAGCTGGTAAAGCTATTATGCGTAGGGTTGCTTTTGATGAGAACCTGCATTTCTTGTTTTATCGAGATGCTCTATTGGCCGCACTGGAAATCGATCCTTCGGGTGCTGTTATGGCTATTGAAAAGCAGGTTGTGAATTTTGCCATGCCTGGTGTGGGGATTGCCAACTTCGAAGAGCACGCTCGAGTTATCGCCAATGCGGGAATATACGATCTTGCAGTACATCATGAGCAGATATTGAAACCTGTGCTGATCAGAGATTTGGGATTGCTGGAGGTGCCCAATCTGTCAGGTGAGGCTGAGAAGGCTCGTGAAGAGTTGGCTGAGTACATAACACGCGTTGAAAGGATAGGGGCCCGTATCACCGAGCGGCGCGCTGCACGCGAAGAGCGTGAAGCTGAACGACAGTAAGGTTAAGCCGTGCAGGATTCAAGCAGGATTCGGGTTTGATGACGGTGGAAACAGCCGGGGTTTGTGCTTCTATCCGTTTGATGTCGCTTAATCCAGGATTCGGGTTTGATGACGGTGGAGACAGCTCAGCTCATATGTGATGGCCAGCCAGTGGCTTCGCTGATGATCGCAACTAGCTGGCAGGAACGATCAATGGGACTTTTAGGACGCAACAGCTTCGAAGGTGCGTTATTGTTGAAACCGGCGCGTTCTATTCACACGTTTGGTATGCGTTTCCCAATTGATGCGGCACACTGTGACGCCAACCTGTGTGTGCTGCGAGTGTCCACTCTACGACCCACTCGTATTAGCAGATTCGTTGCTGGAACAAGATCTTTCATAGAAGCCCGTGCGGGTATGTTCCAACTTTGGCAACTGCAGCAGGGTAGTCAGCTCACCATCAAATACCAATAGTCCAGGGTATCAGTATGGAATCTCGGATGCCAGGAATCATCAACTATTGTTAGACGGCAGCTTTTTTTAGAAGCAATCCTTTTATTCATGAAGAAGTCTCACACTTTCAATCTGCCTTCTGAATCTGGCAGGTTGATACTTATCGGTACACCTATCGGCAATCTGGATGATCTTAGCCGCAGAGCTGCTGAGACATTGGCGGAAGCTGACGTGATATGTTGTGAGGATACTCGCCGCACAGGACGTCTACTGATGCACATCGGAGTACGCCATAGGCCGCAACTGCTACGCATCGATGACCACACTGAGACCTCCGCAATACCAAAAATAAGCCAGATGCTAACCGATGGTCTGACTGTTGTCTTGGTTTCTGATGCGGGCATGCCGATACTATGTGATCCGGGTCAACGGTTGGTAGCTGAAATCACTGCTGCTGGATACCCTGTTTCAGTTGTTCCAGGCCCTTCTGCGGGGTTGACGGCATTGGTGGTGAGTGGACTACCGGCAACACGCCACGTCTTTGAGGGCTATCTGCCTCGTAAAGGAATCAACCGCACTAAACGCTTAAAGGAGATCGCATTGGAAAGTCGCACTGTGATACTTTTCGAAGCACCTCACCGTCTACATGCCTGCTTGAATGATTTGGTTGAGGTTTGCGGAGGCGATCGTCGGGCTGTAATAGCTCGTGAACTCACCAAGATGCACGAGGAGTTGATTCGTGGAACGCTTCAAGAGTTAGCGGCATGGGCGAAAGAACCGGTTAAGGGTGAGATCGTCGTAGTGTTCGAGGGAACCTCTGATGAGTCTGATGTTCCCAGTGACGAAAAACTGAGAGAAGCGATCTTAGAGTCTTTGCGTTTGGGCTTAAGCCGACGAGACACTGCTACGGAGGTTGCGAAAAATTATAGGGTCCCAAGACGACGGGTTTACAACCTGACTATCGACACTAGCGTGAATCATGATCTAGCGTAAATCTAGCGTGATTAGTCGGATGACTCTTGAAGGACACTATTAAGCAGTTTTCAAGTAGTGCTTAATTCCGTTTTCCGGCATCTGATTCGGCTGATTTGTGTGTAAGGTCGGGTTATGCGATTTGGATTTTGGTTGTGGAGCGGCAACGACTGGGAGCATATTCTTAAGCTGGGCCGCATCGCTGAAGCTAGTGGATGGGACAGCTTGTGGGTGCCGGACCATTTCATGCCGAACGTAAGCGGTTATGGCCATGAGCCGCCGGAAGTTATTGATAAAGAGCTGATGCCTATGCATGAATGCTGGTCTCTTTTAGCTGGGTTGGCTGCTGCTGTGCCGAGGGTGCGAATAGGTGCTTTGGTTACTGGCAACACGTACCGTCACCCCGCGATACTGGCAAAACAGGCTGCTACTGTCGACCATATAAGTGGGGGAAGACTTGTCCTGGGTCTCGGTGCTGGATGGCAGGAGAATGAGCATAGAAGGTATGGTATTCCTTTTGGTACTGTAGGTGACAGAGCCGACAGACTAGACGAAACTTGCGAGCTGATAAGTAGCCTGCTAACGAAGGAGCGTAGTGATTTCGATGGTGCTTACTACCAGCTTTCCGGTGCACCGTTGATGCCCAAGCCAGTGCAAAAGCCGTTGCCGATTATGATCGGCGGGACAGGGGAACGTCGCACCATCCCGACAACTGTTCGGTGGGCGCATGAATGGAACGGATGGTGCTCTGCTCCGAGGATGCGCTATTATAACGACTTGATCGATCGGCTTTGTGAGGTCGAGGGAAGAGAACCCCGAAGTATTGCCCGTTCAGCCGCGGTTGTGCTGCAGCTTCGCGACTCTGAAGCCAATACTGAGGAGCTTGAATCCCGTTTCTCCGGCAGGCCTAAACTGATAGGCACTCCCGCTCAGATCGTTGAACAGGTGGTGGAGTATGCTGATGCTGGAACTGATGAGATTATTATTCCAGATTTCAGTTTTTCAAATCACGAAGCGGCAGAAGTAGCTCAACGTTTCATAACCGAAGTCGCCGACAAGTTGCTGTAGCATTATTCCATGCTGTCGCCAGTCTCCTTGCTTTGAGAAGCAAGACTGTCAGCTGTCTGGTAGCATTATTCTATACCGTTGTCAGTTTCCGTGCTGCGTTTGTCTATGGGTATGTAGTCTCGTTGCTGTGGGCCGTCGTATATTTGTCTCGGTCGGGCGATACGGGCATTCAACACTAGTTGTTCGTTCCAGTGTGCGAGCCAACCGGGTGTGCGTCCTAAAGCGAATAGCACAGTGAACATACTCGCCGGAAAACCTAGAGACTGGTATATGAGTCCTGAGTAGAAATCAACATTGGGGTAAAGACGTCGGCTGATGAAGTAATCGTCGGCCAATGCTACCTCTTCAAGTTTCAAAGCTATGTCGAGTAACGGATTTTTGCCGGTAACTGCAAACACATCATGGGCGGCTTCTTTGAGTATCGTCGCCCTGGGATCATAGTTCTTGTAAACGCGATGACCGAAACCCATGAGTCTGAATTCTCGGCGTTTTACTGATTCTATGAAGTTATCCACCTCGGAGAATGAGCCAATCCGCCTGAGCATTCGGATGACTTTCTCATTTGCGCCGCCGTGACGTGGGCCATACAACGCGGCACACGCAGCGGTAACGGTGATGTAAGGATCAGCGAGACTTGACCCGACTACTCTAGCCGCTGTGGTTGAACAGTTCTGCTCATGATCAGCATGCAGAATGAGCAGGATTCTCATGGCACGTACCACAGCCGGATGAGGTGTGTATGTGTGGCCTATGTCGAATATCATCCTGAGGAAACGTGTGGGGTAGTCATCGTTGTTGTCCGGAAACACGAAAGGCAACCCTTTGCTGAAGCGGTATGCAGCAGCAGCTAGTGTCGGCATTTTGGCTATCAGCCGTACTATCTGACGTATGCGATTATCGGGGTCTTTGATGTCTGACACTTCCGGATAAAAAGAGGAAAGTCCGGCTACTCCTGAGGTGAGAAGGCGCATCGGATGAGCGTCATAATGGAAGGCACGGTAAAGGTTGCTGCGAAAGGTTTCATGCAGAAACGTGTGATAGGTGATTTGGTTGTTCCAGATGTCGAGCTGTTTTTGTGTCGGCAGCTCTCCGTATATTAGCAGGTAGGCTACTTCTGTGAAAGTGCTGTGCACTGCGAGTTGTTCTATGGGATACCCACGGTATCGTAGTATTCCCGCTTCTCCGTCTAGCTCTGTGATCGAACTGCAAGCAGCAGAAGTAGTTGCGAAACCCGGGTCGTGAAACCATATCCCTGGTAACAGTTTTCGCCATTCGGCAGCATCAACCCCCCCTTTAGTAATAGGGATATCTATGCTGTTACCTGTTCGATTGTCAGTAATGGTGATGCTATCGTCAGTACTTTTTTTCGTGTGTGTGGTGGTATTTTGGTTGTGTGGATTTTTGGAAGTGCTTGAGTGTTTTTCATTCACAATGCTCTAAGTCTAACGGTCTGTGTGACATTTTGACGGGTTGTGTGAAGATATGCTCCACAATTACACCGCCGATTGGCGGTGTGTTTAGTCATAGAGTATGCAATGTCAATTATATTGCAAGTTTTTTTGCGTCCGCAAATCTTGCTAGTTTGCGGTCGAAAGTGTATAGGG
Organism: Acidimicrobiaceae bacterium; assembly: GCA_028820455.1. Classification (GTDB taxonomy): domain Bacteria; phylum Actinomycetota; class Acidimicrobiia; order Acidimicrobiales; family Aldehydirespiratoraceae; genus JAAXHB01. The sequence goes on along the minus strand of JAPPJC010000026.1, from coordinate 13,469 downwards.
GTGTGGCTCCTGATCGTTGAGCTGCTGAAAGAATCATGATATCCGAGATGTTGGCATGCCCCTCAACGTAACAATACGCAGCCCCGACTACGTCACCCGAATCCTCAACTAGCAAGCTGTCAGAGGTTGCTAGGTTCATCACCACTTCAGTCACGCGGGTTCGGGTGAAGTTGTATCCCCTTTCCAACACCCGAACAATTTCTATTATGACCTCCCGACTAATGAAGCCTGGATTATCCGGTGTGAGATTGTCCATCAGTGCTCGCGCTGCTTTCGTTTGCTCAGGATCGTCACTCACAATGTAACGGACGAGCACGTTGGTATCGAGTGAAATCACCCTTCAGCTGTTGCTTCGGCGATTATGCCATCCATGTCTTCCGAGTGAAATCACCCTTCAGCTGTTGCTTCAGCGATTATGTCATCCATGTCTTCCAAGCTGATAGCGGGGCCTTCATATTTCAAACTACGAAAAAGTCGGCTTGTGGGCCGTACTGGCAGCATTAACACTTTCTCACCAATAATCGCATATCGGACTTTATCACCGGCTTGGATCGACAGGGAGTCTCTAACAGCTTTTGGTATTGTCGTCTGCCCTTTAGCGGTTATTTTGGATTCAAGCATGAGATGACCCTTTCAAAACCAATCCTTGCATGACACTACAAACTATTCCCTTACTAATACTTCTAACTAATTACATTATACATCTAAGTAATGCAACTAAACACGAAGTCAGAAAGTAGGGCTATGTTTTACGGTGGTACAGCGGCTTTCAGCACTGAATGTTAGTTGTTGATGCCGTCGTACCAGCCAACACCGAAAAGTAGATCGCCGCGGCGTGCTACCCAACTATGCTTGGAAGCATCTTCGCCTGTTTCGGGATGCGTGAAGAGGTAGTCAACCCATTCACCACCACTTTTTTCCGTGATGGCGAGGAAAGCCTCACCATAGTTGAAACCGTTGGCGTCGATGCGTACACGTGTTGTGTTCACCAGGTCGGGGCGGGTGGCATGAGCAATGGTGTACAAGCCGTCTTCTCGGTCTTCGAGGATGAAGACGTACCACTGGCCTTCGGCACTCTCAGGCGAGTTGTAGTAATCTAAAGTCGCTTCAAGCCCCTCGTCATCATACATGGTGAGAGCCCGACCAACGAGCAGACGTGCATACTCCGGCAGATCATTCTGGGTTGGTGGTGGAGTGTACCAGCCGCTAGCGAAAATGATCCCGTCTTCCAACACGGCATAGTAGTGCTTGACCTCCTCAATCGTGTGGAACGGGTTTTCTTCGTCGATTGTCGGCACGCTGATAATGTCACGCACGAAGGTGCCGTCTTCGGTGGCGTTGATCAGGTCACCCGCATAGTAGTAGCCGGTGTCATCGTACCCTTCAACGCTTTCGGTGAGAATATTCCCGATAAACGATGCTGTTGGATGTGCTATGACCTCACCCGTGTCGGCGTTGATCATGAAGGTATACCAGCGGCCGTCGATGTTGGCAGTAGAGCTGTGATGGGCGATAGCAGCGTCTCGACCCTCGGCTCGATAATGCTTGACAGCGCGTTGGACTGTGGCTACCGTGAAATCAGCCTGCTCGCACTTGGAGGGCAGCAAAGAACTCGTTTGAGGTGGTTCATGCCAACCGGAGCCGATTATTATGTCGCCTCTACGCACAGCCCAAGCGTGCTTGAGGTCGCAACTGTCGTCAACGGGATTGTAAAAGAAAAATGGTGGTATCCACTTGCCTTCCTCGGTGACTTCTAAGAATTCCGGCCCGAAATGGTTGCCTGCAAGGTCAATCCCCGCATGCACGATGTTTTGGCCTAGCAACTCTTTCATAACCGGATGCGCTAACATTGTGCCGTCTGCATCTAGAACATAGATATACCAAGCCCCGTCTACCTTTTCGGGATCGTTGTAAGTTTCAAGTAGGCCTTCCAACCCTTGAACGTCATACACGTCGACTGCGTCTTGCACGAACCATTTGGTGTAGCCCGCGGGATCTTGCTCTTTAGTGGGCAGGAGCGTTACATTCTCGTACCATCCCGAGACGAAGATCAAGCCGTCGTGAAGTTTGAGCCAGGCGTGCTTATCGCCCTCTTCGACAGGCTTTTCACCGTCGTAGGTGCGGTAGAGGTAGTCCACCCACTGTCCTTCTTCGGTGGTTTCAAGCATCTTAGCACCGTAAGCGTAGCCTCTAGGGTCTCTGCGTTGAGCACTTTTACCACCGAGCAGGTTCGGATTGGGGTGCAACACCAATTCGTCTGAGTCTTTGTCGATTACAAACAGATACCAACGATCTACGGCACTTTCCACAGAAGAGTAATATTCGAACGTTTTTTCCTTTCCTTCGCTCTCATACATATCAATAGCCTGCTGTACGTAGGCTTTGGTGAATTCAGCCGGTTTACCGGGGTTGGGTAGGAGTTGATCCTGAGGCTCTGGCATATCCGTGTCCGTGTCCGCTGATTGTGCATGCGTGTCCGGTGCCGGTGGTAGAACCTGAGCACTATCGACATCGTCGTTGTTTTGCAGGATGGCGATTAGGCTGAGAACAAGTGCGGCAACACCGAAGATGAGAGCGGTAAAACTGACAAGGCTGACAAACCAGATTTGTTTTTGCGTGGGTTCTGGCTTTTGCGTGGGTTCCATTTGATTATTCTCCATGTTCGTGGATGATAACAGTGAGTTGGATGTTTTAACTGTATTTAACTGTATTAGTGTCTCACTTGATCCGCCAACCACATTGGTTGATCGATATGTCTATAGTTTACGGTTCTTTTCGCTCAGCTGGCACATCGACTGTGTTTGTGTCACACCTTTCATTTATGGTTTTGATGTCAATGATTGAGACAGGGCCTTGTGGGTGTTTGTGTCACACCCCCTATTTATAGTTGGTGTTAACCGCTGAGGGAGGCCAGGTAAGAGGTAGGTCAGAAGACGTGGAAGGATTGTGTGTCACACCCCCTTTGTATAGTCAACTTGTCTTTAATCTTTGATTTCCACTTCTTGTCTTTAATCTTTGATTTCCACTTCTTGGAAGAAAGGTATTTTTATGCAACAGTTAACTTTTGAAAATCTTCGGGATGCGGTAGCGGGTGGAGCGGTTGCGCTTCGGTCGACAGTGCGTTTGCAGCCTGTGGACGGTCCGGGAGGTAAAGTTTTTCCACCGACTTATGCGACCACGGCATCAAAATCAAACAAGTATGTCGTTGAAGACCGGCAGCTTGGAGATCGTGTAGCCACTACTGTTTTGCTTGATTCTGTGGCTTCTCAAGCAAACCGGGCGGAGTTGGCACTTTTGGATGGATGGGAGGTTGGAGAGCTTGAGTTCCCCGTTCCATACGTGGATTTCAGGGGAGAATCCGATTTGGATGACCTGGGGCGGATCACTGTGCTGGAAGCTCCTCACCGTCTTGCGGACGCAATTTTCCGTGATAGCCTGCTTGGTGGCACACTTTTCAGGTTGAGCGAAATAGGTCAAGCGATCACAGATGCGCGCCCTGATAATGCCACAGCGATGTTTCGTTACGCGCCGACGGCTCTGCTTTTCGGACAGTGGGATTCCACGGGCCCTAAAGGCGGATTGGGTTCGAAGTTTCAGCGAGCCTATGTCTCTGAGATTGTTGGATTTGACGCGGAAATTGGTAAAAAAGTTGGTAGCCGCCTTGATCCGCTTCAGATTGAGCGTGAAGCAGCGGTTGTCTATGAACACAAAGACAAGAAGCAGGTTTGGACTCTCGATCCCGCGGAGGCTGTGATCGATAAAGGAAAACCAAAATCGGCTGGCAAGGGCGGAGGACGCCCTTCTGAGATTAATCACGGCAACATCGCGCCTAGTATCGATACTCAAGCTGGTGGTGTGACCATCTCGGTGGCTCACCAGACGGTTGTCATATCATTCCCTGCGTTACGGCGTCTACGTTTTTCTGGGGCAAGCCGCGAGGCTGAGATAGCAGCACGAACGGCTATAGCTGCCTTGGGGGTTGTAGCGATTGCATACGGCTATGAGACAGATCACGACCTACGGTCGAGATGTCTCTTGATCCCCGAGCATGCTCCGGAGTTGGAGATGGTCAGTCGTGATGGTTCCACCCCTGAGCGTGTAGCGGTTGACAGGGAGTCTTCCGCACAAATACTGGGCGAAGCAGCCGCACAGGCAAAGCAGCTCGGCATCGGATGGGAAGAGGATCAGATCGTCTTGCGGCCTGCCCCGAAGTTGCTTGATCTTCTGAGGCGCAGTCGCGAAGTCTCAGCACGTGAGACTGTTGGAGCCGATTCATGATCTCCATTGAAGTTCATTTTCTCACCGGGCGATACAGTGCGACTTCGCATCACAACAGGATGCAGCATGAGTGGCCCCCGCATGGTGCCCGCTTGTTTTCAGCTTTAGTGGCAACATGGGCTGACGCGGAAACACCTGATGAAAGTGAACGTGCAGTACTGGAATGGTTCGAATCGCTGCCTCCACCCCGTATCACAGCCCCTGAATGTATTCCACGGGCTGTGATGTCACATTTTGTGCCGGTTAACGACACATTCGTGGTGTCTAAATCAAGTTACCGAACACGCGCAAAGAAGATTGAGAACCTGCGAGAGGAGTTCTTGCAAGAGGCTGGCTTCTCGTATGGTAAGCTAAGCGAAGACCGAGATCACGCTGATTTGTCTGTTCGCTCCTTGCGTGGTGAGCTCAGCAAAAAAGCAGAGCAAATACGCAAAAAAATTGACAAGGAGTGTGAAGTCGACAATCTCGTCGGCAAGACTGGCAGCACTAATCCCAGCACAGCATACGAGCTGTTACCAGAGGGTCGTGAAAAGAAAGAACGTTACTTTCCTTCGGTCACGCTGGTTGCGTCCACCGCTTTGAGCGGTTCATACAGGATGTTGCCAAAACTGGATGAGTTGCCACCGGTGACTTATGTCTGGGACGACACCCCACCGTCTGACACTGCTAGAACATTGGATGGCCTGCTTGCCCGTGTGAGCAGGTTGGGCCATTCGTCTTCGTTGGTGTCGTGTCGGCTCATAACCGGTGATAACGCTGACAAATCTGAGGTTCAGCAGTCCACTTACATGCCCGGCGCGGGTGATATGATGCTCAGATGGGTAAGTGCTGGGCAGCTTGAAGCTCTCGAATCTGAATATCAACGTCATCAGGCTATCAAACCTCGTAGTTTGCCGTTTCGTGGGGTCAGATATGGCCAAGTAGCACATGGTAAGGCCACAACGGGAAGCTTTTTGCGTCCTTCAACTGCTGGTGATTGGATTGTTTTTGAATTAGACCCGCAGAATAGACGCCTACCGATAACACGAACTGTCGAACTGGCAAGCGTGTTGCGCAGGTCGATATTGAGTCATGTCTCAGACCCGTTGCCAGAGGAAGTCAGCGGACATCTCAGCAACGGTAAACCCACACCTTTACCACATATCGGTTTTCTAGCTCTGCCGAATGTTGGTTATGAGTATTCTGACGGCCGCATCATGGGTTTGGCAGTCTTCATGCCTCACACGCTTAGTCGTGAGGCACGTAACGCTACTTTGCGTGGCGTAGCTGCATGGGAGCGTAAACACTCCAATGGGATATTAGAGTTGAAGATGGGTTCAAGTGGCCATATAAAGATGAACCGCAAACAGCCTCCTTTTGCTTTGGTCAGTCTACGTCAAAAAGTGTGGGCGCGGCCTTCAAAACGGTGGGCGTCAGCTACACCCATAGCATTGCCGACGCACCCTGGAAATCTTCGCAAAGGAAGCTCACAGGCACGATCGAAAGCATGGATACGAGCCCAGGATGCGATCATCAAATCTTGTGGTCATGTCGAGTTGCCACAACCCGTGAACGTGCACGTGTCTTTTGTGCCGCAGCTTGTTGGAGCTCGGCCCTCATATGATTTTCCAGCGTTCAAACAAGGCAGAAAAGCCGGTCGTCAGACAGCTCGTTCGCTGTTACACGCTGTCGTAGAGTTCGCGGACAAAATAAGCGGACCATTAATTTTGGGAAGTGGCCGGTTCTTAGGGTTAGGCCTTATGCGACCCATAGACGAACAGCCTGTGAATGCCACCAATGCGGCCACTGATACAGACAGTATCAGGATCAGAGAGAAAGCTGACTCTAGCAGGGAGGATCGTGGTGAGTGAACTACAGTTCAACGATTTTACTGAATATTTCCAGGCTGTTCACGGTTACGAGCCATACCCATGGCAGAGCCGTCTCACACGGCAGGTGCTCGAACGTGGGCACTGGCCTGATGTGATAGACCTACCAACGGGCACAGGCAAAACCGCGGTAATAGACACAGCTATTTTTGCTCTAGCAGCTCGTCCTGATATTTCGCCGAGGCGGATTGTTTTCGTTATCGACCGACGAATAATCGTAGACCAGGTTTACAAACGCGCCGAACGTATCAGAAACAAGATCACAGAAGCTGAGAGCGGTGTTTTAGCAACAATACGGGGTTTACTGGAGAATCTAGCCGGAGTGGGTGAGTGTTTGGGGATCGCCGCTTTACGTGGTGGCATTCCCATAAACGGTGAGTGGGCCCGAAAACCCGATCAGCCTTGGATCATAGTGTCCACTGTCGACCAGTTCGGGTCGCGGTTGCTTTTTCGGGGTTACGGTGTCAGTCCCAAAATGCGTTCCGTGCATGCCGGTCTTGCAGGAAACGACTGTCTAGTGATACTCGATGAGGTACATTTGAACCGTGCATTTGCATCCACACTACGAGATGCAACATCCAAACCCAGGGGCGAGGCTACTTTTACTCCTATTCCCACAGTGAGCGGCTTGAACAGTGCAATGCCTGCTGTGCCTGAATCCGTGGAGGGTGTCTGCGCACCCACCGAGACTACGCTCGTTGCGGCCGTGCCTGTCAGCGGCAACGCTCGTGTTGGGAGCACTAGTCGGGTGCAGCTGCCCCGAAGATTCGGGATTGTGGAAATGTCCGCCACCCCGGAAAACCAGGCTGTCCAGAGGTTCGGTTTGCAAGATTCAGACCTCGAGCAGTCGTCTCGCTTGAAAAAGATTGCTCAAGCACGGAAACGAGCCAAGCTGGTCACCGTGAAAGGCACCAGACCTCCCCATGTGTCGATACCCAAAAAAGTGTTGGAGATCATCAAAAAGGAACTAAACGACCATGAGTGTTGTGTTGGCGTTGTTGTCAATCGTGTGAGAACAGCTAGAGAAACCCACGCCTTATTGAAGAGCAAAGGTATCGAGACCTATCTGATTACAGGTCGTATGCGACCCTTGGATAGACAAAAAATGCTGGAAGAGATAAGCCATTTTGTGAACCCGGACAGGCAGCGAGCATTCACGGTCGAACAGCTTGCGGCAGCGGCCGAGGTTAGGCGCGGCAAAACGGCTGAGCAGCGAAGCGGTCTACCAACCGTGATAGTAGCTACGCAGGCTATAGAGGTTGGTGCAGATTTCAGTTTCGATGCGCTGATCTCCGAGGTAGCACCGATAGACAGTCTGACACAACGATTCGGACGTCTCGACCGTCGTGGCGAACTTGCCTCTCAATCCGCAAGTCCGATTTCGGATCGGGAAAGCATTTCAAGTGATGATAGAACACTTGTCCTTCCGCTGTTTGGCAGGCTAACCGATGAACTAGGCCAGGAAAGCACCTCAGATGACACCGAAGCGTTTGTCTCGTTTAAGCCCAAACCGGCGGCGAGGTGTTGGATACTTGGGGTGTTGTCAACGTTAAAACCGAATCGTCCCGATCCCATATATGGTGACTCGTGTCGACATACTTGGAAAGAGCTGCGAGACCTAGCTGAAAACGACTACGTCGACGTGAGTCCCGACGCAAACCTTCTTAAGTGTTTGAGTTCCGAGGCACGGGCACCGAAATCCGAGTCTCCACTGTTGCTTTCTACGCATGCCGATGCGTGGTCTCAAACCAACCCTCTACCTGTAGTTGACCCTCCGATAGTCGAGTTCTTGCATGGTAAGCACAGTTCCCCTGAATCCGATGTGTCGGTAGTGTGGCGAGTTGACCTTTCGGAGAAGGCACTTGAATTTGTGCCACCTCGTCTGGTTGAGTTTCTCCCAATCCCGATTTCAGCTTTCAAAACATGGGTTCAAGGCCATGAGGAGCTTCCAGTGGCCGATGTTGACGGTGCCGTAACCGACACCGCAAAAACCCGCTCAGCCAAAAACAGAAAAGCATCTGATCAGCGTAGTGTGAATCGAATAGTCAAATGGCGTGGAGGTGATATCACACGACCGCAGCCGCTTGCGAAGATCGCCGATATTCGGCCTGGGGATATGCTTGTGGTTCCCTGCGAGTGGGGTGGTTTAACCGGTGGAACCTGGGATCCTTCCAGTGAAGACACAAAATCGGTGAGCGATTTGGGTGATGAAGCCCAGCTTGCGTATGCTTCGCTCTCGCATCTTTCAGCCCAGCACAAATTTCCTGTCACGATTCGTCTTGATCATCGGCTGCTAGGCTCTTCAGTTCCTTCGTTTCCGAAACCCGCCGACGAAGTTGACGCCGAGGAGTCACTCGACAAGCGGATAAGAAACTGGCTCAACATCGTAGATGCCGATAGTGGTCAGATCCCTGAATGGCTGAAGGAAGCGGCTAAGCATTTGAAACGTATGCAAGGCTCGTCATCCTTTCAAGTCGAAATCGTGGAGGATGATGATGATGCTTCAAGGTATTATGTGCTGGTTGGAGGTCTTGTTGATCCAGATGCTGCAGAGGGTGATGCTGATGCGTTGTCGTTAACAGGCACGGAGAAGGCATTACGGGAACACCTTGCAGGTGTAGGAGATAAAGCTGCAAAATACGGCAGACATTTAGGGCTTCCTGAAGAAATCATTGTGGACCTGCGTTTGGCGGGTGAACTTCACGACTTAGGTAAAATAGATACTCGTTTTCAGCAACAGATGTGCGGCAACGATCCAGTGCGTTTTGCCGAGTTGGATGCAACAGGCGACTATTTGGCTAAATCCCTACCAGGGGTGCGTACTAATCAGAAAAGTTGGCCTCCTGTTCGTCACGAGTTCAGTAGTGTTGCACTGTCTGAAAGCAACCCAGAAATACTGAAGCATGCTCACGATCCAGACTTAGTGCTTCATCTTGTGGGTAGTCACCACGGTCATGGAAGGCCGTTACCTCGAATCTTGAAGGACGACAACCCGCAGCTGTTGAAAATAGCCTGCCAGTTTTACGGATCAAATCTAAGACTACGCCGTCTTAGTGATGACAACGCAGGTGGTGATAGTAGGTCGCCAATTCCGGCGGACTGTTCAGAGCCATCCAACAGTGTGGACGAAGACAATAACAGCAGCGGTGATCTGATGGTGATGAGCGTGTCTTCCAATCTTGCGGGCACTTCATTAGCCCTAGAAATGGCTGACCGGTTCTGGCGATTGCAGCAACGCTACGGGTATTACGGACTTGCCTGGCTTGAAGCTATTTTCCGTTTAGCTGATCATCAACGAAGTGCAGAGGAAGAGAAATGACTTGTCTTACTACTAATCTGCCATTTCAAGGGTGCTCTGTTGTCGTTTCTATGATGTGTGAGGTTTTTACGATGTGCGAGGAGGAGAAATGATGGATAATCCTAATGCGCCACCAGTGTCCACACAAGTGCGCGAACACTACCCACCAGGTGAAGAGGAAAAACTCAACAGTCGCACAGTGTTAAGCGGTTTACCGGGTGTAAATCCTCTCGGATTTCTCGCAGCTTTAGGCACTCAAGCTGCTCTTGTAGAGCAAGGCATAAACTGCAAGCTCCACTGGACTAATCATCCTATTCCACGCCCGGTTTTGAGTCCCGCTGTCGACTTTCAAGGGATTACTCGATCGGTTCACACTGTTAGTGGGCTTTGGCTCGAAGGCCCGGCATTGGATGTTGACCCCAAGTTAAAGCTGAAACCACCTAAGATACGTGAATATCTTAAGCGTTGTCGTGATGCTGGCAAATCCGGTTTGCTAGCAGCATGTTTACTTGCTGAAGATAGCTTAGACAATAACGGTGTTGCTAAACCATCGGATTTTTATTTCACTGCTGGCAACCAGAAGTTTGTGGCCATGGCACGAACAATTCTTGGTGATGTCAGCGAAGAAGAAATAGTTAATGACTTGTCAACACCTTGGAGTTATAACAGCGAAAGGGAGTCCTTGGGATGGGATTCTACAGACGACCGGTTGCATGCTTATAGTGCTGATGATCCGTCATCAATTAAGAAAAGCTCAAATCCTGGAGCGGAAGCTCTCGCTGTTATAGGCTTGAGCAGGTATCCTTGCTTTGCTTCACCAAAAGGAACTTTAACACAAGGCTGCTCGGGAAGCTGGAAGGAAGGCAGTTTTGTATGGCCTTTATGGGATGTGCCTGCTACCGTTCATAGCGTCAAGTCGCTGTTAGCTCAAGTCGCTGCACCCACAAGCTCTAAAAAAGACCGTCGTTTCAAATGGTATGCCGCTTGGGGTGTGACTCAGGTGATGCAGTCGCAGATACGCCGTAGTGATCAAGGTGGATACGGCACTTTTGGGCCTCCACGAGTTGTGTGGCAGCGTGACTGATGTCTCAGCAGGAGTCTGCTCCTAAACCACTGTTGGAATCACCCTCAGCAGGTGATAGGTCAGATTGCTCTGCTCCTCAAGCTCTTACCGTTGCCAGCGCAACTGAGACGTCATCTGCACTAGGTGATGCTTCGGATCGTGCTGCCACTGCCGCAGACAGTAATTTCCAGCTGTCATTATTGCCGCTGGAAGAGGTACAGCCTGTTAATCTGACAGATGTACCAGACCTTGTTCCAGCTCGGATGATAAATGAGTTCGAGTACTGTCCACGGCTTTTTTATTTGGAGTGGGTGCAGTCACGTTTTCAGCATAATCGTGACACCAAGGAGGGAGTCTATGTTCACCGTGTTGTGGATGCTGGAGGGGGTGTGATGGGTGAAGCCGACGACCCGCCGTTCAGGAAGGCGAGATCGGTTGAGCTGAGCTCCCGGCGGCTCGGAATGATAGCGAAAGCCGACATTATCGAGCAACAAGATAGGGAAGCCGTGCCGGTTGAGGTTAAACGTGGACGACCGCCTGAGCACGGGCTTGCTTGGATGCCTGAGAAGGTGCAGCTCTGCACCATAGGATTGTTGTTGCGTGACAACGGGTATAAATGCACGAAGGGGCAGATTTATTTCGCCAAGGTGCGCAAGAGGGTCACGATTCCACTTGATGAGAGTCTTGTGGAATATACTTTAAAGCTGGTGAGCAGGTTGCGGTTGGTGGCGGACGCACCTAACGCTCCTCTGCCGCTGTTGGATAGCCCTAAATGCCCAAGATGTTCGCTGGTAGGGATTTGCTTGCCAGACGAAACCAACCTGCACGCTGGGCGTAGCTTGTTGGCTCCTCGGCGGCTCACTCCGCGTGACACGGCTGCGAGGCCGCTATACGTAACTGAGCAGGGAGCCAAGATTGGTATCCGCTCCGGTCGTGTGACAGTGAGTAAGTACAAGAACCAGCTCGAACAGGTTCGTCTGATTGATGTTTCGCAGATTTCTGTGTATGGCAACGTTCAGATAAGCAGTCAGATGATGCGAGCAGCATTTCGTGAAGAGATACCGGTTTGCTGGTTCTCTTACGGAGGATGGTTTCAAGGTATAGCTGAAGGGCTGCCTTCCAAGCATGTTGAACTTCGCCGTAGGCAGGTCGCGATTGCAGCACAGGCGGGTTTGCCTATTGCCCAGTCGATGATTGAAGGTAAATTACGGAACTCTAGGACATTGTTGCGTAGGAATGCTCGGTCTGATGTGAAGAGCGTGCTAGCGCAGCTTAAAAGTCTCGCCGATTCTGTGGGTGAAAGCGAGTCGATAGAAAGTTTGCTGGGTTTGGAAGGCACGGGGGCCCGATTGTATTTTTCGAAGTTCGCGGCGATGGTACGGGACCAGCGTTTAGGTTTTTTCAATTTCGACGGTCGCAACAGGAGGCCGCCTCGTGATCCGATCAACTGCTTGTTGTCATACGTATATGCGCTTTTGACCAAAGATTTGACAGCGGTTGCGATTGCGGTTGGGCTTGATCCCTACTTGGGGGTTTTTCATCGTCCAAGATTTGGACGTCCGGCATTGGCTTTAGACCTTGCTGAAGAGTTTCGCCCGTTAGTAGCGGAGTCGGTGGTGATTACGGTGATTAACAACGGTGAGATTCAAGAAAAAGATTTCATAATACGAGCCGGTGGGGTATCAATAAGACAGCAGGCTAGACGTTCTGTTCTGTCTGCCTATGAGCGGAGACTCGACACAGAGGTAACGCATCCCACTTATAAGTATCGGATTACTTATCGTCGTGTTTTCGAAGTGCAAGCTCGTGTTCTGGCGGCTCATTTGATAGGTGAAATCCCACAATATGTGCCTTTCATGACTAGGTGATACTATGGCAGCTGGTAGAACACGTTATATAGTGAGTTATGACATCAGTAACCCTAAACGTCTGAGACGAGTCCACAAGACTGTTAAAGCTTTTGGTTGGTCGATGCAGTACAGCGTGTTTATTTGTGATTTGGATCCGATTGAGTTGTTGATGCTGAAACAAGAAATAGCAGAAATTATACACCACAGCGAGGATTCGGTTGCTTTCATTAATCTTGGCCCGCCAGCACATCGTGGTCGTGAATGTTTTGAATTCATGGGACAACAGACGGTTCTGCCAACATCCGGCCCGACAATTATTTAGTTTGAGTGTGTGTGGTTTTTAGTATGATGTTAGGAGAGTTTGTTTCGTTCGAGTGCTGGAGTGACACCTAAAGTTGTGGACAGTGCTCGAACCCTTGCAGAGTGGGAGAACTTGTTGTTTGACAATAGAATTAGGATACTCTTAAGATAATGCTTCCTTTAAACCGCTCGCTAATGCTTGCTAACCTCAAGCTCAGAAAACCCAAATTATGCGAGCTGTTCGGGGGCTCAGCTGAGCCCCCCCTCATTGAAGTCAGCAGCCTGCTGATGGCGGATCACCTCAGAATGTCGTTCGGGGGCACAGCAGAGCCCCCCCACAATTAATTCTTAAGACGGCAGCGGGGGCGGCGTCCAAAAGGAAGGTTAGGGGGGGCA
>JAPPJC010000026.1:0-406 GCA_028820455.1 Acidimicrobiaceae bacterium | reverse complement strand
TCAACCCCTACTTTGGGTGGGGGGGGCCACTGCTCCCCCCCCCCTCATTTATGTCTTCTGCCGGCTGGTGGGGGGGCGTCAAGTCGCCCGGTTCGGGGGCTCAGCTGAGCCCCCCCTCATTGAAGTCCTGGAGTCGCCATCGCATCCACGCCAGCCACCACCTGTTCGGGGGCTCAGCTGAGCCCCCCCTCATTGAAGTGCGTCAGTGTCTGCACCGAGGTAAGCGGCGTTGCTCGCGTTCGGGGGCTCAGCTGAGCCCCCCCTCATTGAAGTATTATGTTCGCCGTATTGGCAAGACTCAGCGGCTGGGTTCGGGGGGTCAGCTTAGCCCCCCCCCAATTATATGGGGGGTGTGCGGTGGGGGCGGGGGCGCCAGCGGGGGGTGGGGGGGGGCGGCGGGGACCCC
>JAPPJC010000057.1:105959-122799 GCA_028820455.1 Acidimicrobiaceae bacterium | reverse complement strand
CATCACCTCGGGTAGCCACAAGACAAACCCTAGTGGCAATAACTACATAATCCCCATAGCGGAGGGGTGCGCCATTCGCTTTCATCGGCTTCAAACACTTTGCCTTCATCGGCTAGCCCTGGCCCCATATCGTGCAACAATAAATCCGTGTAAGGATGGAAGACTTGGTTGGAGAGTGCTTCGACATCCGCTTCTGCGGTGCGATGCGTGGTGGTGTGACAAGATGCACAACCGAAGTTTTCGAATAGCTTTGCGCCGGCTAGGATGTCAGAGCTTTCACCATCTCTCATTGCTGGCACTGCGAGGGTGCGTACGTAAAACTCAACTGCTTGTAATCGAGATTCGGTTAGCTCAGGTGTGCCCCCATTAGCTGCTTCAGCACATTCCGACTGGGGGAGAGGGCAATTCTCTTCCAGATGTAAAACAGATGTGATGCCGATATCTCCATGAAAGGCACCAGCAGACTGCTGTTCGATTGTAGGAACACTAGCCTTCCATCCGAAACGACCCAACTTTTTAGTCATAGATTTGGCGTCCCAGACCATGTTGGCTTTACCTGAGATGCCGTCACCGTTGGAGTCATCCGGATCGGCCAGAACCAATATCGACTCTGCCGGAATAGCCTGTAGCAAACCCATACCTATCACTTGAGGGGCAAGCCGGGGTGCTAAACCGACATCCTCGGAGAGCGGGCCGAAGGCAAGATCGAGAATATCAAAATTGGGTACTCTGAGTTCATAGGGTGCACCATCACCGTAGGTTCCTCTGATCGTGTCATATGTTAGAAGCAGTGTGCCTTCAGCTGGCACGCCCACTACTGAGCGATCCTGCAATTGCCTTCCGTAATTGGGGTCGGGTAGCGGCGCACCTGTCCTAGGGTCGGAACCTGGTATCGACAGCCGTACCAGCAAACCTAGACGAGCCTCTTCACCGGAAGGATCCGGTGGGCTACCCCTACCATCTAGAACATGACACGAAGAGCACGCCTGAGCGTTGAATGTTGGGCCAAGTCCGTCTCGAGCTTTAGTGGAAGATGGTGCTGTTACCCAGTTTTGCGTGAAAAAGCTATCACCCACTTCAAAGGTGCGGCGTTCCTGGTTGGTTAACTTGGGTGCCGGTAAACTGAAAGCATTGCGTGAAACTTCGAATCTTGTCGTATCGCCTCCGAGATTGACGTTTAGTGTGAACTCTTGTTCCGCAACAATATTTTCATCCACACAGCTTCTCACAACTAGGATGAGCCCGGCAAGTGCAAGTGTTGCTGGCAACACCAGAAGACTAATCCAGCGTTTGAAAATCCAGCGCATTGAAACATCACGCAAATTACTAGGAGGTCAGATGTTTCGTGATTTTTGCAAAACTCACACTCGCTGGGATCATCTAATCAGCACTAACAACAGATGCTTCTAACAAGCAGTCAAAGTTAGCTGACGTTCAACATTATGCCTAGAACATCAGCTGCGTCGACAATCGTATCAGTTTGGTTTTCCAATGCTTCAATGGTCGCGAGTATCGCTTTGCGACCGGGGTCTTGGTCTGAAACATCGTCTTGTAGATGCTGATCGAATGGTTCTGGGATAGCTCGAGCTAAACTCACACTGATAGCTACTTCGCTTCGCAGCTGATCTGCCAAGCTGCTGTCTGCCACTCTGACAAGGTCTAGCAATCCCACACCTGAAACTCCGCCAGGATAACTACCCAACAATACCATTTCAATGCCACGGGCGTTACCTACTATATCAGCGGTTGTGTTGTCGGAGAAGCAGGAATGCTCATCCTCTTGGGAACGCTCAGTGTAGGCTACATTCATGCGTTCACCTGCTAGTTCTCCTCGGGACATTTCGCCGATGCCTGTAAATGCCAGCTGCAACGCTTCACGCGCACCCATCGACTCAAAGGTCTTCCGATAGTTGTCTTTATCAGGTGCCCATGCGTTTACGAGCTCTTCAAGGTGAATAATGAGCTGATCTGTTACTACTTCAAGGTACTGAGAACGTCGATCAGAGTTGGCCGCAGTGGTATAATCAGTGACAGGCCGATTACCAGGTCCGTTTTGATTCAGGTCTTGACCCCATAGCAGAAACTCTATGGCATGCCAGCCAGTGGAAATGTTGGCTTCACCACCTTGCTCATTGAGTTGCAACAAAAGCCCAGCTGTGATCTGAGGGTAGTCTTCGGGATTGTTGATGATACCCGCATTGGGTGAACCTTCTACATAGTCAATGTATGCCTCATCCAATGGCCATGCATTGATCATTCCTTCAGTGCCTGTCTCCTCATGATCGATTGGCCCTCCGTAGAAACGGAAAACTTCGGTGGGACCGTAATCTTCACGAGCTACAAGCCATGTGTGACGTGCTGAGTCCAGTGTGGCTTGAGATGGTGACTCTAGAAAAGCATCGATAGCCGCATCCATCGCATGTGCTGACATCAAACTAGTGTCATAAGCCGAATGAACACCCGCAGCATATGTTTGCACTGCCTCATTGAGTAGGGCATCATCAACCGCAACTGGTTCCGATTCCGACTCGTTATCTGCTGGCTCACCAGTATTGTTATCACTGTTACATGATGCAACAGTCAAGCACAAAATTGGCACCACCAAAAGTAGCATGCGTGCAACTCGACTGTGCTGTTGTTTGAAGTAACTAAAACATTTTGTGTAAATCATGTTTACATATTACATCTAGCAACAAAAATATCAACATAAATTAATTTAAATTTATAATTTTTATTAACTAATAGTATTAAGTTTGGTTAACTATCTGGGATTAGCTGAGCGAATAATCATTGAAGAAAACAGACGGTGGTAGCACCATGAATGTCAGACCCAAAGACCCAATACCAGGCTACGGCGGTTGAAGTGAACATAGCGGCCCGTCATCATCCACGCCGTGTGTTCTCTTCAGCGACGGGCCGCACATAATACGCTGTGTTCAGGCCTTTCAATGTTGGAACACGCCACTCAGCTAATAGTTCGAACGATAGCAATCCACACAATCACGGACTCTAGGTGCTGTTGATAGGCTCTAACTCATATTCAACGACACTGTTTCAGGTGTTCACGCGATAGCACCAAACCCATATCTCTTATAAAACCACAAAAAGCGTTGTTTTTGGTTATAGTAGAAATAGGAGCCGTGAAGAATGGAGAGGACGCCATGGACCTAGTAGAACTACTGTCTATTATCGGTACAGCGGCTTCTGTTCTAGGGGTTGTGATTTTAGGCGGGTTCAAGCTGTACAACGCTATAACCAATGCGCAGCATCGCGAATTCGACAGGATTGACAAGAAGTTCGAAAAGGTAGACGAGAAGTTCGACAGGATTGATGAGAAGTTCGACAGGATTGACGAGAAGTTCGAAAAGGTAGACGAGAAGTTCGACAGGATTGACGGCAAGCTTGACAAGATCCTAGACGTGTTAACCACACTCAGTAACGCTGTTACACGTATCGACACGCAACAACAAGAGCATGACAAGAAGTTAGAAGCCATGAGTACGCACGGTGAACGCATAGCGGCAATAGAAGCACGACAACCCACCTACACGGTACAACAACCCGTTGATGCGTCACCTTCAGCGCAGCCTGTCGTTGCTGAAGCCGCTAAACAACCCGCAGCTGCTAGTTAACTCAATACCAGTTCAAAAAGTTGTTTTCAACGCCATTAATGCGCAAGGTTTCTTTTTTAGGCGAGTATGAATAGTACACGTCAACAATCACACGCATATTAGCGTGTAATCTCGAAACAGCCCGGCTATCAGGCCGGGCTTTTCACTTCCTCTAAACACCCCACGAAAAACAATGAACACGAATGCGTGATTTGTGTTGCGTAGTGGTATGAGTTGTTCTGTAATATATAATCCCCCATTAAAACAACCAAAAAGTTGTTTTTTAAGTACTTTTTAAGTTTGTGTTGATGCTAGGGGATCGTCAACCAGTGGCTGCGGTTTGTTCAGTGACCGGTTGCGATGTAGGTGTCGTATCGATATTTTTTTGTGAAGCGTTGTTGACGCGCGATTGTTGCGCTTCTAGTGTCGCTATTCGTTCGCCGTGTGTGCTCATAGCGTCTAGCTTCTTTTCGTGTTCTTGTTGTTGAGTGTCGATACGCGTAACAGCGTTGTTGAGTGTTTTTAGTTCGTCTAGGATTTTGTCAAGCTTGTCGTCAACCCTGTTGAACTTGTCATCAATCTTGTTGAACTTGTCGCGTAGTATCTGATACACAGCGAACACCACACCAACCGAAGCAGCGACAACAGTTGTGATAAGTGTTGCTAGCTCCATGTTTTCTGTCCTTCTATCCTCCCCTGTTTTTCACCCTATACATATAAAGGTACAGAATGCGGATGTCAGAAAACAACGGATTCTGCGTTTTTGTATAACAACAAGAGATGTGGGGTTTTGTGCTATCCGCGCAACCACCGGATAAGCAGCGTTGAATATGGGTTGAAGTCATCGGTTTACCCAGCTGACAAAACTTTGGTAGGGTAGCGGTGGCTCAAACTTCTAGCTGGGTAGCTTGTTGTCACGCGTCAAGGCCTGAACAGTTTATTCCGTTAAACGTGTGTTGTTTCGTTGTATCTTCTAAGTGTCATACGCAGCCGAACAAGGCTAGTCCGCTATTATTTTATTATTACCCCTAATATCTGAACGTTTGGAGCTGTTAGAGCAGCGTTCACACACGCACTGTTTCGGCGGGGGCTTCGGGCAGCTCGCGTATCTTTTGTATGTGTGTCGACACCTTTGTAACCCACGTTTGTTACTTCGTCCTTGTAATCCTCGCCTGGTGTTGGGCCTTACGTTCATGACGCTACCACCGTCCAGGTGCTGCTTGAGCGTATAGTTTGCAATCATCTTCCACACTTAACCTTAGTGCTGCTCTGCGGTAGACTTCACTTAACCTTAGTGCTGCTCTGCGGTAGACTTCTAGTAGTTTGTTCATTCAGTCTCCGTTCCTTACCGACTGGGCAGCCTAGGCAACAAGCGACATTCGCTGACTGAAATACAACCCCTAGAAAGCAGATTGCCTAGAAAGCAGATTGCCAAGGCTTTCTTCAATCCAATCATCTTTTGCCTTGTCTTCGGCATAATGCGGGTTGAAGAATTGGCGTTGTTCTTCCTTCTGCTTGTTCTTCAACTAGGCCGCGTCTGCGGTTCTGATTGATGTAAACAGTACCCGTTGACTGTTCACGCCGTATACCGAACCTTAACTTTACATAATCTACATTTCAGGCGGGTATAGGTAGTAATAACAGGGGTCACATTCAATGAAACATACATCAACACACGATAAGGTTGTTAATGATCAAGGTTTCACGCCAGCCGAGATCATAATAGGCGTCATACTAGTAGCCATCCTCGCGACGGGAGTGACCGTGCAGGCCGTGAAGCTGATGGGGAGGGCCCGCGACAGCGCAGCCCAGACGACCCTGAGGACAGCGGTCGCCGCGGCTAAGGCCGTGTACGCGAACATGCTGCCCGGCGGTTACAACAACTACTCGGGCAAGGCACCCGTCAGCGGCGTGATAGCGGGGGCCGCCGCCGCGGCTGTGAGCAGCCTGAACCTCGAGGAGCCCTCAGCGAATTTCGAGGATTATGACACGTACGTCGGCACGGATCTCGGTGACACTCCACCCCGCCCGCAAGCGATATGGGTGCACGTCATAGCCGACGCGGCTAAGGAGCTCAAACGCACCGGATCCGACCTCGATTTTTCGGGGAAAACGAACGCGAACGGCAATATCAATAGCATCGCCGACGTGCCGGAGGACACGACGATAACGGCGGGCGACCTGGTGCGCATGGGCGTGATATCCGCGACCGGTAACAGCTACTGCGTGATCCTCGTCGGCAACGACTCGCACGGCCGTGTCACCGGCGAGGGCTGGCAGGCGGCGAGTGAGGCCCTCACCCAGGACGACAAGGGCGCGGACTGCGGGGTCGAGGCCGTGGACACGGCCTCGTACACAGCGAATGACGGCCCCGCCATGTTCGCCGAGATGCCCGACACGATCGGCACCGACCCGAAGCCCAGCTCAGTGGTCGATGACAGCGGCATCGACAAGACCTACACCAAGTGATGGTCGCATCCCCGCTCAGAGCGGCAGCCGTAGTACTCGCCGTGGAGATCATCACGACCTTCCTGGAACCGACGCGAAACTATCGGCAGTCGTAACGAAACTCAGCACTACTGAAGCCACAGCGCAAGCCTATAACCTCACCCCGTGATGACCACAGCGCACCTGAGGCTCACTGTAGGTGTCCTACTGCTCGCCGCTGTCGTCACACTTATCACACTCATCGCGGTCAGCGGTGGTCCGGGACTGTCGTGGATCCCGGACCACCCGAGCAGCTGCGAGTTCTACGTAGAGGGCACCATAGCGTGCGCGTGGGAGATTATAACCACTTTCTAAACTTGCTATACGGTGTTCTGTTTTTGCTAGCCGTAATTCTGTTTCTAGTGATAAATCCCATTTTGTTGATCCGTGGATTGATTTTGTTGATATTTTAGGTGGACTTGCATACTCACTATCAACTTGACACCTGAAATATGCATTATCCATCTTTCAGTGCACCAGAAGACCGGCACAGGGTATATTATGCGCGTATTCGTGTATGCCTGTCGTATGGGCTGTGTTTTAAAGTGTTGTAGTCGTAGGATGCAGCAACTGCTAGGATGTGGTTTGTGAGAGCTCCTTGGCCGGTTAAAAAGGTCGTGTTGGTAGTAGTTGTCAATGTAGTTGACGATAGCGGTGGTGGGACCCGGCTTGGTTGAAAGTATGGGGGTGCTAGAAGCTGTGTCACTAGCAGTAATAGCGGGTGGCGTGTCAACGTTTGTGATGTTGAACGGTTCAACCTATTACCACCGCGACATCCGCCACAAACGCTCTGAACGCCTGAAATGTAGATTATGGCGGGCGTCTTACTCCCCCATTATACAATACACCGCTTGATACAATACACCGCTTGATACAATATATTACTTTTGCTTAGCTGTTTTTGTAGCTTGTGTTGCCACTGCTGCTGCCGCCACTGCTTCTAGTGCTGCTGTTGTATCTGATTGTTGAGCCATCTTAACGCCTAGCGTCTAAATATCGTGACAAGTCAAAGCAAGCAGGCAGTTTCAATCCACGAATCAACACAAAAAGGTGAAAACAGTCTCGTTAGGTGATTGATGTTGTCTAATGTTCCTGTAGCTTAATGGTAGTGACCGCAGGAAAACTAGAGGTTGAATTAACCAGTCAGCGTGCTGATGGCGTTTGGACATGGCGAGCGTCTGGAGCTCGCCTACCAAAAGGAACGGTGGCAGGAGAGCTTGTCCCTGATTCTGCTGAGGTTGGCTCAGTTCTGATAGCTGACACTTCAGCTGACATCGACGGCCTTACTGTTATAGGTTTATCGGCACTTAAAAAACGTGAAGAACCCAAAAATCGTCTTGAGTTAATTGCCGGTTCTAGCGACTTTACACCCTCTACTCAGCTACTCGCCTTCAACAACAATGATAGCCGCCGAAAACGCTCTGCCAAACGACAATCAAAAAGTGGTACTCCTGGGCGTACTCGTAATCGATACAAAAAGCATGATCGCTCTGACAGGAAACAAGATCGCGGCACGAAGGCTTCCCATCGCGCCGCTGACGATAATAAAAGCTCAAGCACATCCAAACATTCTGGAAAACAGGATTCCAAGCAAGGCAATACGCCAGAAGACAATAGGAAAACAAGCAAGAAAACACATCGACACGAGAACAAGCGCAAGCCGCGTCGCGCTGACAAAAAATATTATTTCGAACAACAGTTCCCACGCCTGAAACCAAAAAGGAAGCACCGTTCAGCAGCACTGAATACCCTGCCAAAAGAACAACATCAACTAGCACGTGAGATTCTGCAAGGTGGAGTGCCCAAGCTCAGGAAGACATTAGCCCGCCTGAACAAGAAAGCAGCAGCCAATAACCTACCAAAAATCAAAACTGACGCCCTTTTAACATTAGGTGAACGACTGGCTCCCGAATTAAAGGCAGCTGAATGGCGTGATCGCGTTGATGCAGCACTGGCAGGCATAGATTTTCTTGACCTGCGGGATATACGTTCAGTCGTGGTAGCCGCCGATTATGCTGCTCGCACGAAAGAAGCACGCTCTCTAGCCAAGCAACTAAAATCAGCTTTGACATCTCGCATAGAGTCAGACCACAACAAATGGCTAGCAGGGCTTTCCGTCGCAATACAAGAAGGGAGAACCGTGAGAGCTTTGCGGCTCAGCACACGGCCACCCAAAGCAGGATCGCTCCTACCCCACGACATTCACGAACGTTTAGCTGAACTGGCCTCCAAAGATCTCAGCTCAGACACTTCACATCAACGCTGGGACACCGTATTGAGCGCGGTGGCTTTTTCACCCGTCCGCCAACATGTCATACCTGTTGGTATACCAGAAAAATCAGATGAAAAGTTGTTGAACAAGATACGGAAACTAGCTCACCAGGTGCCACACATAGCAAAAATGTTCGGAATTGCCCCTACACAGAAAACCCGCAACCGACCCGAACACTCCAATACCCATCCTAGACGACAAGACTCGGGCACGGCAACAGGGTAAGGACGCGGCACAGCAGCACTATATCAAAGCTTACGATGCACGGTGATTGAACGTGCTACCAGCCCGTGCGTTTCGAAAAAGTTCTTGGTATGACGATCACCCGGCAGGGCAATGCTGTCAACCCCTGTGCAGTCATGCTTGCAAGCCCAGTCAATCAACAAGCGTATGATGGCTTCACCCACACCCACACCACGCGCTTCGGGCATTACGTAAAGATCACTGATTCTTCCCAAAGTGGAATCATCATGTAGTTTGATCAGGCTGGCAACACCGTAGCCGACAATTTCTTCATCAATGGTACCGACTACCACTGAAATGCAATTGTCAGCCAAGTCCCTACGTAACCCCATTTCGATTGACGGGCAACGCGCCTCTTTCAACGACCACACTTCCCCACCTCGCTGCTGTACTTTCTCAGCTATGGCCTGACATGCCAATTCGGTGATAACGCTGATATCGTCTTCTTGTGCAGATCGTGCGCCTTCATCAATAGAAAAGACCATTAAAATACCTAAACACTATCGCTAGCCGAATATGCTGTTCAATCCACTACTCTGTCTATCAACTCGGTCAGACAATGAAACCCATTAGCCAGCGTACATCAATAAGTATGTGAGAATTCCGTCTTCACAGAGACATTCCAAGAATAACTTCTACACACCCCATCAACAGAGCATCTGCTCCATACCCTCACAAGGGTATTCACTGGATGGGCAGACAGGCGACTGCGGAGAACCGAACTGGCTTTTGCTCACAATCAAAAAACACTGCCTGCACAACCATTCACCACGACACTGAAATGTTGTTTCGCTTGACGTCTCTTTTATCTGCTGAAACTGGTCATGATCATCTTCATCTTCGTCCGTCGGACCATCTTCGCCTGCTAGCCGATGACTGAGTATTTCTTCAAGATCAGATTCTATTTCTTCTATTTCGCTTAGATCGACACTGCTGGTATCGACACTCAGGCCGGCACTATCGCTTTCTTGGCTGTCGTCAACACTACCATGATCATCTTTCAACACTTCATCAAATTCATCAACCAAGTCAGCAACCAAGTCTATGGCCAGATCATCAAAAGCCGTCCCACTGCTAGTTTGCTCGAAGTGTTCCATCAGATCATTGAAACCATCCTCCGGATTGTCGTGTATCTCACAAATTCTGTTCGTCGGTGAATAATATGACACTTATCACCACCCTCTGGCATACTTAGGTCTTGTGATCTTATTCTTGCCCTATTCGTAGGCAAACAGGCAAAAATATTAGCATCATTGATTTTCAGATAACAACTTTCACACACAAAATATTGAAAAGACTCAACTGAAACTCACCAGCCGACAGGATTTCCCAAAACAGAAATGACCGGCTACGACGAAGGAGTAGGTCTCTGTCCGCTTGCTTTCTTGTTTTCTGCTTGCAGACGGCCTAATACGGGATCGTCTCCCCGTTGAACAAAAACCATCATCGCCGCCACTGCTCTATGACCTGCCCTGTCAGCTATCAGATGGTACATCTTCTGGCACACATCACGATAAGCAGGATGAGCTTGAGAACCCGTGCGCAATTCGAGCATGTGCATAGCTTCACGAGCATTGAAATGCATATAATACCGAACACGATAAGCAAGTGACACAGCATAAGCAGCTTGATGCGGCAGCTGCGCTGAAAGCTTCTCATACAGATCAGCCGAGCGAGACATCACCGACTTGAACACTTCCTCAGCACCGATGTCGACGATATCTTCGGGCATCACATAGCCATGACGAGTGGATAGCGGCTGCCATTCAATAGTGAGCATCCTGTGTCTTTGCAGGTCACGAAAAGCCCCGTAATCGGATAGAACATCGAAACGATAGAAAACACGTTCTAAAGCTCGACCCGGACGGTGACGACGGTTGGTACGATTGCCGCAGTAGGTTCTCACAACCTCCAAGCGCTGTTCTAGCGACATGTCGCGCACTACATCCGCGATCGCTCGTTCCGGCAGCGACGTATACGGGTAGAGCATGGCTGCAATCATCTTCTCTTCACCCTCAGGATCGAAGTCCACCAGGTCAACCATACAAACATCAGTTGAACCATCACCTGCGAAGCCCTCAGTATCACTGTTGTCACCAGCACCATCGCTGCTAGCACCACCAACCACTACCCCACTGCGATCAAGCCCGGAAACACCGAAAATTCCACTGGAAAGATCATTCATGGATTCCCGGTTGGTAGCCAAATAGCGACTGGTCACCTGCCCACGATCGACGAGATCAACCCTCTTGAGAAACGACGGTATCACTTTTCGTAGCTCCGTCAACATCATCTGAGCATAAAATCTAACCTCATGCAAAGGATGAGACCGCATTCGCAGAAGAAGAGCCTCATAAGCCTGCCCACTGCCGTAGATGCCTACATTACTTAACGTTGCCGCAGGAAGCATCCCCCTCACAGCATCCAAAGCTCTGGCTTTAATGGCACTGCGATACGCAAAATCTGAATCTCCGGGCACCTTTGGGACTTTGCGTTTCAAGAACCGTATAAGCCGTTTGGAGAGATCGATATAAGCAGCGAAGATGCTGTCCAAATCGTTGACATATCGATCCCTTAGAGCGGATGTCATTATCTCAGGATCACGGAAGTAGCGATAGTTTCCGGCAAGGTCACGATTGTAGATCACATAGCGGGTGCTCTGCTCAAGGTAAGACATGATCCTACCCCACTCCAACACTTTGGTGAGCAAATTCGACGACTGCTCACAAGCAAGATGAACACCACCGAGCTGAGCAACAGAATCATCGCCATACTCGAAGAAAACCCGGTCGTAGAGAGCCTCAGCTCGTTGCAAACCAACAGTAGCATCAGCACTGACGGCAACGTCGTGCTCGGAGGGTGATATCGTCGGCAGGTCATCCAGGAACTCATTGAGAAACAACCGGCGCAAGCTCAATGTCGATCGAGAGTATCGTGCGAAAAGAGCCCCCTTGACCACTTCAGGCAAATTGATCAAAGCAAATACAGGCTGATCGAGATTTGTGAAATACCGGCTCAAAATAGCGGCTTCCTCAGAGCTGAACTCTTCAGCCGTATAAAGATCTTCAGTCGAACGATCAGGCGTGTTCGGAGTATACCGCTGGTTTACTTCAGCCATTACGCCAGCTACGTTGACAGATTATTGCAGCGAGCCTCGAATTCGGCTTCAGCTTCCCGCTGAGTAGCACGATCAAGCCAAAAATCCACGATAGTCATGGCCATCACTTTGGCACCATCAAGCACAGCAGCATCGCCGCTAGTACTCACAGCACAATCCGCAAACTCCGGAGTGTGAAGAGTTACTTCTGATGGAGCGATTTTCATAAAAGGATGGATAGCAGGCACGACCTGACTCACATTACCCATATCGGTACTCAGAAAACCAGGAGCAGCGATATCTGCATTCAAGGCCCGTCCCAGATCGGCGAGATTGTTTCTGTAACTAGCAAGTAACGCTGAGTTGGAAATCATCTCAGCATAGACCGGATTAGTAGGAGTGATATCCACTGTGCAACCAGCTGCATCAGCCCCAGCTTTCAGGCAAGAGTAAACACGTTTCTTGAGTAGTTCCAACGCTTTGAGGTCAGGAGATCTTATAAACCACTCAGCAGTAGCAGACGCGGGAACAATATTCGGCAGATCTCCTGCATAAGTAAAAATGCCGTGGATCCTCTCATTCTCTCGTATGTGTTGACGCAGAGCAGCCACAGCATTATATCCGAGTACAGCCGCATCCAAAGCATTACGACCTGCATAGGGTTCTGAAGAAGCATGAGCAGGCTTACCATGATATTCGGCTTCCAATTGAAAAATGGCCAGGCTCTTGCAATCATCGATTTCTTCGTTAGAAGGGTGCATCATAATAGCTGCATCCACATCAGCGAAAGCACCTCTCTGCAGCATGATCTCTTTCCCCCCACCACCTTCTTCAGCGGGTGTTCCCACCACAGTGACACGTCCACCTGCTTCTGAAGCAATCGTGGCTGCTGCCAAACCCGCTCCAAGTCCTGCGGCAGCGATAACGTTATGGCCGCAACCATGGCCCATGTCCGGCAGGCCATCATACTCGCATATAACAGCAACATTGGTACCTGTTTCATCCCCGACGCAAGCCTCAAAGGCAGTGTCAAGCCCGTAAGCGTGACGCTTCACGTTCATATCGCGATCTGCGAGAATACCTGTAAGCAAGTCATGCGCAAAGTGTTCTTCAAAACAAAGTTCTGGATTAGCATGTATCTTGTGGGAAACATCCAGTAAATCCGAAGATATACGGTCCACTTCGCTGCAAACTCTTCTTTTGGCTGATTCGATGTCCATACGATAAATGTTACAAGAAGTTGTGATTATAGTTGCAACGACCTACTTCATTATTTTGCATCACTGCGGGTTGCCGACACCCAGATCTCCAACGCTGCCGGTATAACCGACACCTCAAGTTGAGAAGTTCGTGCGTGCTTGGTTTTGTCCAAGTAGATGTCCAGCGGTGCGTCAAAACTGAATTGTGCTTGTGTGATACGTCTTTGGTGTATATCGGGATGTGGTACATGAGTACCAAAACGAAGCCTCCGACGAGCTACCCAGCGAACTGCTATGGAACACTGTGTGTCAAGAACATGCAAGCGACCGTCACCGGGATGAGCACGAGGTGCTATATTCCACTCACCCATAAAAGAGGCGTTAGAGATGGTCAACACCCGTCCCCACCACCAAGAACGGCGAGCCACTAAATGAGCTAAAAACCAAAACTGCCGGCCATCAATACGCACACTGCCCACATCCACCCGCAGTTTCGTAGCTTTGCAAGGGCGAGAAGCCACCCGTGACACCGGCTCAGTATCGGACTCCGAAGGCTCCCGCAGTTTCGTAGCTTTGCAAGGGCGAGAAGACACCCGTGATACCGGCTCAGTATCGGACTCCGAAGGCTCCCGCGGTTTTGTAGCTTCACAAGGGCGAGAAGACACAGGCTTAGCCTTAGAAGGCGTGTCAGCCCCAAAAGATTCACACAACAAGCATGAATCACCCGCACCCAATGTTCTGGCCATATCGCCGCCCGCCAACATAATGGGAGGCTGAGAACTGCCGTCACGATAGGCAACAGCCACTATCTCAGCAGCTGCGGCATCATCATGAACACAGCGTATATTTTGAGGCACGTCAGCAGATATACCCCAATCAACACCCCATTCAGGCCGCCGCTCACCGATCATGATCGGGTTGGTGTTCGATCTGTCTTCTCTGTGGATCTCTTGCGTGCGTGGATCTCTTGCGTGCAATTCGGCCGGATATCATACCATAGAGAATTGCAATCTCATAGAAGACATACATAGGCACTGACAGTATCAGAAGCGTGAATGGATCACCGCTTGGCGTGATCACAGCTATCAAAACCACAACACCGACAATGGCGTAAGACCGATTCTTGCGCAGTGTGCGGTTGCTGAGAATACCCAATGCTTGCAACGCTATAAGAGCTATCGGAAATTGAAAAGCCAGGCCGAAAGCCACCATCATCTTGACAACAAACCCAAGATACAGTTGTGGGCTGAAAATCGAAATCAGATCATCACCACCAACCAGGGCAAGAAAATCAAGAGCCCTCGGCAAACTCCAATAGGCGAGTGAAACACCAGCGGCAAAAAGAACCATGCCGCTAATCACAAAAGTCAGTGCGTAGCGTTTCTCATTCTTATAAAGTCCTGGGGCCACAAATTTCCAGACTTGCCACAATATGACCGGCATAGCAAATACTAAACCGCCATATCCAGCTACTGTGAGCCGCACATTGAAAGGCTCAAGGGGATTGGTCACAAAAAGATTACATCCACCTTCTGAGCCGAATAATCCTGAATCAATTCGTTGATCAACTGTGAACGTTTCACAGTAAGGCCTGAGAATGAGGTCGAGAATGTACGGGTATAAGATCAAACAAACCAGCCCCCCTGCCGTTAACGCCAGAATTGTTTTGATAAGACGACTACGCAGCTCTGTGAGATGCTCAAGCATCGTCATATTATCCATTGGGCATGTGCCGCCTATCATCCAGGGGTGTCAGAACCTGTGAGATGCTCAAGCATGTCATATCATCCATTGGTCTCAAGCACTGTAGAATTGTCTGACAGACTTGTTCTAGCAACATTTATGTTAGTCGGCTAGTTGAACACCACTATAAGCTATCTAGCTGTCGGGTTCGGTTTCTGACTCTGTCTCCACTCCCCTGGCAAAATCATCTGCAGACTCATTCGGTGTTTTCTCGTCTACTGTTTTTTCTAAGACCTCTACCTTTTGCAAGCCTTCTACTATTTTTTCTAAATCCTTACCGACCGAACCCTTGATCAGACTGCCACGGTTAATTGCATTCAACGTGGACTGCGACTGCTTGATCGGCTCTTCCAAGATACCTCTGAACTCTTTCTTGAACGAGGCAGCGATACGACGAGCCTCACTCATGAAACGTCCTACCTGCTGTGCGGCATGTGGCAACTTGTTAGGCCCTAGCACAACAAGAGCTACCAACAAGATCACCAAAATTTCTCCTGAACCTATGTTGTCCATAGGTACCGACTAACCTACCTTTGCCTCTGAGTACTCTTTTGATCTGCTTTTTTTGATCACTATATGGTTTCTTCCATATGATCAACGATTGTCCTGGCTTCACGCATCAACTCATCAGAAGCCACCACGGTTACAGAAAACCGCTCCAGTTCATCTTGCAAACCACTGATTGCTTGAATCAGCATACGCATGAACAACAACAACACCAGCAGAGCTAAGACGGGTAGTGTTGCTGGAACTAACAACCATACAGACATACTATGAAAATGCTATATTGCGATATAGAAAGACAAACACTGCTGTAACAATTTTTACCGCCTAACCGACAACCCGAGCCGAACTGCAGCAACGCTTCGAGACCCTGAACGTAAAATTCTCATTGCCCAACCAACGACAGCTACTAATAATCATAATAGCACCAGTGCAAAACAGTTTTGAAGTACTTTCCAGGGTTCCTAGCTAGACGTTTCACTGACGCCGGTTACAGAATAATCCCAAGTTGTTGGGATTCACTTCTTATCTTGAGTCATGACAAGCACAAAAATGTGGCTGCATCATGGCAGAATGACAATGTGAAAACACGAATCCCCAGCCTGATCTTTCCACCTATCGGATTTGCTCATAGAGGTGGTATGGCACATTCTCATGAGAATACTTTACAAGCTTTTACTACAGCAATAGCAATGGGTGCTACTGGCATCGAGACAGATGCCTGGATAACCGCTGACGGTGAAATCGTGCTCATTCATGCTGGCTATGTCAAAAAAAAGCCATGGCTACCAGGGTGGCTGTTGGGCCGACCCATCGCAAGCCATAATCGCTTTCAACTGCCTGGTTATACGCCAACCCTGACTGACTACTACCAGCATTGTGGTCTTTCCCTACCGCTGAGCATCGACGTAAAAGACCCAGCAGCTTTTGGCGGAATCGTAGCCATAGCCGACAAATATAAAGCCTTGAAAAATTTGTGGGTTTGCCATGACAACTTAGACCTACTGGCTTCATGGCGTGAGACAGCACCACAAGTTCAGCTTGTCCACTCTGTACGTCGTGATCGTCCGCAAGACAGCCATGAACAACACGCTGCTCGTTTGTCCGAACTAGGGGTGAAGGCTGTGAACCTCCGTAGAGGATCATGGAGCGGAGGTTTAGTGACTCTCTATCATCGCTTTCATGTGTTTGCTTTTGCCTGGGACGTACAACAAGTCCGCCATATTGAAGCACTTATAGACTCAGGAGTGGACGCCGTCTACAGCGATCATGTCGATAGGCTCACCAAAGTATTGGAACGCTTTCAACAAACAGCGCGCCCTCTACCCGATCAGAAAGCGAAGCGGACTGAAACTAAAAAGCCACCACTAACTCAGAAGCTGTCGTGTTACGACGATTAACCAACAAGCCAGTATCGTCGCCTGAAACTAAAAGGCTCACCCTGCCACCCCCTCAACCTGGACATAACATCCACGGCTATCACATGCGTGGTTTAATTGGTTGTGGCAACTAGTGGTGGGTACGGATATGTTGTATCTCCCCAGCAGATGATAGACCCACTATCATCCAACGCGCACGAATGATCCCCTCCAACACTAACAGCAACATAAGAACCACCAGGCGCATCCAACTCGCCATATTCATTACGACCCCAACAGGTTATACGCCCACTACCATCCAACGC
>JAPPJC010000057.1:43607-105859 GCA_028820455.1 Acidimicrobiaceae bacterium | reverse complement strand
AGGCGCATCCAACTCGCCGAAACTGTTGTCACCCCAGCAGGTCACACGCCCACTACCATCCAACACACACGAATGATAATCGCCGGTAGCAACAGCAGTATAAGAACCATCAGGCGCATCCGACTCGCCATATTCATTACGACCCCAACAGGTCACACCTCCACTATCATCCAACGCACAAGAATGCAACGCTCCAGCACTAACAGCAGTATAAGAACCACCAGGCGCATCCAACTGACCCGACCTATTGTCACCCCAACAGGTCACACGCCCACTACCATCCAACACACACGAATGATAACCGCCGGTAGCAACAGCAACAAGAGCACGATCATCGACAGCACCACCGGGTAACGTACCCGCACTACCCCGGGTAGTCGCAACACTGCCACCACCAGCCGTGGCCTGCGGCGATGTAGGAGAACTCGTACTTGCAGAACAACCAGCCAACAGCACCACAAACACAATCAACAACAAGCCCGTTACCTTACTACTATCAGTCATAATCACACTATAACAACACCTCTACAACAGTTAGACCACAATCAACCCAGCACAACCAAACCCAAACCACAACCCCACAACCAGTACATGGCAACGCGACAGCCTCTAAAAGCCGCCACTGAAAAAGCCAACGCGATCCAACGGCCACACCTTAACAAAAGCCCTGCCGATTACAGAATCCGTATCCACTGGACCGTAAAACCGGCCGTCACGACTGTGTTCACGATTATCACCCAGCACAAGTATTTTACCCAAAGGTACCTCGCAATAGTCTCGTCTGGCCGGGTTGCCGCAATCAGGAATAGGCCACTTCGGAAGAGTATCCACATCAGCAGGCAAGTATGATTCGTCTAGGGGCTCATCGTTGACGTATATGATGCCGTCTTGTATTTCAAAAGTGTCACCACCTACAGCTACAACCCTTTTAATCAGCTCGCTTATGTGGTAACCGGGGGTTGGCTTGTTGAACACAACAATGTCGCCTCTTTTTATGTCTCTGAAACGGTAGCTGATTTTTTCGACGAGTACCCTGTCATTGATCAATAGAGTTGGGATCATAGACTCCGAGGGTATATAGAAGGCTTGTACGACAAAAGCCTTCAAAAGCAGCGATAGTACCACGGTTGCAGTTGCCAAGACCACTAAATCACGCTTGGATCTGAGAATTTTCAAGTAAAACCCTCTGGGCTTCTCCTGGGAATCATCATGCTCACAAAAAACAGCATCAGCAAGACCCGGGTCAGAAGCTTCGCCTCTCTCAGTTGGATGGTCTTGATCTTCAGAATCTGGGGATATATGAGACGTTTGCAGGCGTTCACAGGGTTTTTTGTCGTCTTCAGGTAAGATTTGTGTCATAAGCCC
This sequence comes from Acidimicrobiaceae bacterium, assembly GCA_028820455.1. Taxonomy (GTDB): domain Bacteria; phylum Actinomycetota; class Acidimicrobiia; order Acidimicrobiales; family Aldehydirespiratoraceae; genus JAAXHB01. The sequence goes on along the minus strand of JAPPJC010000057.1, from coordinate 104,494 downwards.
CTCTGCTCATACGGCCGTTCCGATGTTTTAACCGATGTTTTAAACATCACCGATACAACTTCAGAATACTTTCTGCTGTGGTAGAACATAGACTCGCCATACACGGGTCTTCGGTGATCAACCCTACATGTGGACCTAACTGTAAAAGCAGGCGGGCAAGCCATGGAAGTTCCGACACCACTAAATCAACTTCTAGCCGTCCATCATCAAGTTCACGACGTTTCTGCAGGGGAAGCTGTTCAACAGCCCACCATACTTCCCTATCAAGACGTAGGGTGACTGACTTTTGGTGCCTTTCCGTATCAAATATCCGTGCCGGATCAAGTACTTGTGTTGGCCACTCAGAATGATCTGTTGCTACTGTCACATCGGTAACTTTCAACGACCGAATCCGATCAACCCGAAATAAACGCTCATTATTGGCTATATGGCACCATCCACCACAATACCAGGCACCCCTACCATAGAACACCTTCAAAGGATCTATCGTACGAACTGAAAAGTGGTCACGAGCATATGAATAGTATTCAATCTCAATACGCTTACATTCCGTGATGGCTTGCCTCAAATCTTCTAAAATCGTTTTTGCTGCACCCTTCAAGCTGATTTTGATGGTGAAATCAAAATCCTCTTCTGCGCTTTCTGAAGCAGATCTCTTGTATGGATTTCGGGCATATTCAAAATACTCAGAGCGAGTGTTGAGCCCTCGTTTTTTGTCATTCAACATGAGCTGCAATTTCGTCAACGCGCGCAACAACAGCGACTGTGACCCCGGTTCTCCGTCAACACTGAGTGAGGCTTGACCCACAGCCATTAATCGAGCCGCTTCATCTCCGTTCAATCGCATAGGATCAGAAAGCCATTTCGGGCAGCTGATCGAAACCCGGTCATTCTCCGGAAGCCAGTCGATGGAAACCACGTTTGTAAACGTGTCAGACAAGTCATCATCCACAAATGCGTCTTCAGAAGATAAAACCATAAGATCGGCTATCAGCTGATGGCGCGGGTAGTCGAACCGGGATACTATGTCATCGAGCAGAACACTTTCCTGTTCTGCTACCCAAGGGATGAATCCAAGCAGGCGAGCTGCGCGTTGGGTTGCGTTCAACGAGGCTTTCATGTTTTCATTCCTCGGTGACATCAACCTGAGAAGGTCTATCTACGACAAAGAACTCCAGCCATGCCACCAGTTCGTCTTTGATCCACTGGGGTTCAAGGATTTTAGCGTGTTCTAACATACTCAACACAAAAGTACGCAGTGCTGGCCTATTGCGTACTCTCAGTTTCAATATCAGTGAATCATCAGCTTGAAGGCAGCCACTGGTACCCGACTTCTGAGAAGCCCAACCGGCCAACTCGGCATCTACCCATATCTTCACCTCGACAGGTTCTCCACTCCCGAATTCCCAAGGCTTCATAGCTTGAATGCCTGCTGTCTGGCCTACAGGACTTGTGAATCCACCGATTTCTACTATCGGATGCCTTATACGGTCTATTCGAAAATTTCTCTCATGTCTTCTATGGCGATCCCACCCCACCATATACCAACGGCCTTCTTTAAACGAAATCTGCCAAGGCTCGACTTCTCTCGAAGACGTAGAACCGTCAGCTTTGCGGTAGCGATACCGAATAGCTTTGCGTCTAGCTGCACAAGAAGCTAAAGTTGAAACAGTGTCATTGAAGGGTAGGTCGACAACAAGTCCTGCTTCGGTTTGCTCATAAGGGGTAGACCCTTCAGCAACTCCAGTGGATTTGAGTTCCTGGTGATCGGGTATCCCTGTTTTCAAGAATGCTTTCGTCGCACCTGGAAGACGCACCTGCCTGGCAGCAAGTAGTAAGGCCGACAGCTCACCGGAGGTGAAGCGTAAATCACGTTCCGCGTAAACCGACTGGTCTATGTAGTAATGATCGACCGGTAATTCGCTATAAGCATGTTTTCGGACTTCTATGGGCACCCCCATGGAAATGAGGTCTTTCTTGTCACGTTCAAACGTACGTCGAAACGCTGTATCGCTTTTATCGGAGGAATAGGCTTCATCAGCAAGACGTTCACGTAATTGTTTTGCAGTCAACGGGGTACGTGATTCCAGTAATGTGGTAGTGAGATTCAATAATCTTTTAAGTTTCTGCTGATGTTTATTCACAATACACTAAAATATCATCTAAATAGCTAAAATATACATGCTGGCTAGTTGCAACTTGGATTTTTGCCATATTGAGTGTTCAGTCTCAAGTATTCATATTAAGCGAGTGCTCATATCAGTAAGAGTCTACTAAGGCGTTATAAAGACTGACTAGAAAAGTAGCAGCAAACTCCCTGCATTCATACTACTTCAGAGTCTGCTAGTTGCTGCTGAACGGTTCCTGATCGATCTGTCGTTGTCGGCTAGCGTGACTGGTCCACCGAGCGCACCGTTATGATCGCGCCTGTCTTCGTCTCACCGGTAAGGCTCGCCAACTCACTTGCCAGCTGGCAGGTCTCGTCGTTTTTGATGTTGAGGCTCACCTGGGCCTCATTAGGGTAGAAAAGGGATTGCTATATCTACCATACTATGATTCTTGATGAGTTTTGCGGGATACGCGCCTTTAGCGGTACTTCGCGATCTGGGGTGGTTTCGTGTCTGAGATGGGCGAATTCGAACCAGAAGAATCCTTGTCGCGTTTTTGGTGCTATATGACACATTTTCGCGATAAGAAAATATAGCTCTCCGCGATTCCAGCTCTAACAATAGCTCCACGTTCCCGATCCTTGGACGATGCTAGGGCCGTATTGTGGATCTAGTTGCAGAAGCCTTCCTCGCTTGTACCTCGGAAGTTGTAACAAATGGGGGTTGTGATGACGTATTGAAGCGTAAATGGCCCCGCGTCGGCAACCGGGACTTGCATCCAATCCTCAACGCCAGGGCTGGCCCCAACCTCGATACGGTAGCCTCTAGTAGAGTCGTCGGGTAAACCGATCACGTCCAGGACGATACCGCCCTGACCTTCAAAGATGCCCGGACCAGTCGAGATCGTTACCCGTGACCGCGTCTCACCGTTGGATGTGAATACCTTCGAAACCTCCACGCCCAGTTCCTCCAGAGTATCAGCTACGGGGACCCCACCCAGAGCCTCCACGACGCGAGCGGTCTCGTCTTGGCACCACACCCCCAGGGGCGCGAGATAGGCACCACTCGCCCAGCCCACGATGTCACCGACGCTAACTTCGTGCCAGATCGTCGTAGGCAGTCGGCGGGTTCTGCCGGTGGCAACTATCGGGTAAACCATGGCGATGACCTCCTCAGACGACGCTGCGTAGACATAATACAGTAAGTCGCTTCCTCCACCTTCTCCACCCCCGAGATTTTCAATCCTGGCGATGAGTTCACCACCAGGCACATCGCGGATGTTCAGCATGTCGTCCCAGGAGACCCCAACTATTGCCAGTGCCTCACCAGGGGGCGGCCCAAACTCATACGATTCCCCGGGTAGCGAAACAGTAGGATCGGATAACGCAGTCCCAGATGTCAGATCGGACACTGATGTTACCTCACTGACCGAACAACGCAGCATCATCGCCTGCACTGTCACCTCAGGCACCGTCGTATCAGGCGACGCAGGCACCGTCACCTCTGGTGTCACCTCAGGCACCGTCGTATCAGGTGCTGCGGCCGCATCTGTGGCTGACGGCTTTGTTGTTGTTACGATGACCCCGGCCGTATCGGAGGGTGCTGTCAACTCCGACTCACTGTTCTCAATGCTTGGCTCTGTATATGAGTTGACTTCATTGCTTGCACACGCCCCGAGGATGAAAGACAACGCAGTCAACACTACTATGCAGCTTGTTGCTCGTATGCTGCACATCATCCATACCCGAGATGACGGCCTCAATGGAGTCATCCCCAACCCTGAACAGCCAAACGAGTGTCTGTGTCCGTGGTTAGGATTTCTAGTCTGGGACATATGTTCAATCACTATCGACCAGTTCAGCGACGGCTACAACGTTGAGTGTGGCCAAGATTCTCCAGTCTGGTCATCCAATCAGTGATTTCCGGTTCAGTAGAAGCATTATCATAATGTACTCAGTTTAAAGTGTAAGAACAAACACTCTCACATCACAATGGACATCATGCCAGAGTGTGCTGTCGCCCTCCCAACCTCAGATCCACCAAAAAGGGCACTCCAGCGGAATCATTCGACATCCCCCTAGTATGTGAATAATTCATCCGCGGCAAGACGGTAGCTAGCCAATCGTAGCTATGATACATTACGATGAAACACCAAGACAGACGAAGAGCCGTATGATCGACCAAATTGAGGACAACCCTTTACAGTTACCATCGTTGCGGATAAGCGGCTTTCGTGGTATCGACCATTTGGAGATCAGTCGTTTGGGTCGAGTGACACTGTTGACAGGTCGTAACGGTACTTGTAAGACAACTGTTTTGGACGCGGTGCGGATTTTTGCTGATCGTGGCAACTTGTCATCACTTGGTGATATCCTGACACGAAATGAAGAGATCGTAAGACGTCGGGACGAGGAAAATGATTTTGCGGAGTCTCTGAGCTTTGAAGCATTGTTCCATGGCAGAGATCCGGTTGTCGGGACGACATTTTCAATCGGACCCGACGATGAAGACCAGCCCCGGCTTCATGTAGAAATATCATCTGTCGATGACCTACCCGATGCGATACTCACACAAAGTAGAAGACTAGACGTGGTTGACGGCCCCGTTCTGAAGACTTCGTTCAATGAGTTCACCGAGTGCTTGTTGGTCTTCGACAATACGATCAATACAAAGCGTCCTCCATACATTCCATGGTCGCGAGCAGCACGCGGACCTAGTACAGGAGATCGACCCGATCTTGTGAATTACCATTGTCTAGGGCCTGGACTACTAAACAATCGGGAGTTGGACAGACTATGGGGCGAAATTGCTTTGACTCAAAGTGAATCCTCGGCTCTCGACGCACTCCAGCTCGCGTCTAACCAAGGAATCGATGGCGTAGCAGTAGTACCGGGAGCGCGGCAGACGTTTGGGCGTCGGGTTGTTGTCAAGTTGAAGACAGGCCGACGGGTTCCACTGCGTAGCCTCGGCGATGGTGCCGTGCGCCTGTTCAGTATGGCTATCGCTCTAGCGAACGCCACAGGCGGGTTTCTCTTGATTGATGAGGCGGAGAACGGGGTTCACCATTCACTTCAGAGCGAGTTTTGGGGATTCGTGTTTCGTGCTGCTGAGAATCACAATGTTCAGGTAATCGCTACTACACACAGTTGGGATTGTATTGTCGGTTTCGCAGCTGCTGCACAAGAAAACGAAAGCACCGAAGCAGGCCTTATCCGTTTAGAACGCAGAGGTGACAGCGTCCGTGCGACCGAATACTTCGCTGAAGATCTCAGCGTATCCGCCGCGCAGGGTATCGAGGTGAGGTAGCTACCACGTGATACGACCAAATCCTGTTTCTGAACGGGTGCTGTTAGTCGAAGGCCGTGACGACGAACGTGTGATCCGCGAATTGTGTGAGCACGCTGGCTTTTCCTGCGACTTTTCCATTATCGACAAAAATGGCAAGGACCGCCTATTGAGAAGCATTCGAAACGAGGTAGAAGTGTCGGGCAGGACTGCGCTTGGTGTTGTTTTGGATGCCAACAACGACATCGCGGCACGATGGCAGGCGGTTAGAAATCAGTTGAGCCGCGCCGATACCGCCGTACAACCGGACCTGGATCCGACGGGATCAGTCATCCAGGGCATGCCCAGGGTTGGAGTATGGATAATGCCGGATAACCAGAACGAAGGACAACTTGAGGACTTCGTAGCTGCGATGATCCCTCAAAACGACGTCGTGTGGCCCCTCGCGCAGGACTACATCAAATCCATACCCGATCCACACCGACCCTCTCCGCTCATCAAGGCACAAGTACACGCATGGCTGGCGGCTCGACCGAGGCCACGTCATATGGGCACTGCAATCCAAGCAGGTGATTTCGACACGCAAGCCTCCTTAGCAGAGAGTTTCATCAACTGGATGAAGCGTCTATTTGAGAGATGAGGTTCCACTTATAACCGGTTTTCCCGACCCCTGGAACTGCTACGAGTCCTTTACTGACTTCATCTGAGGTTACAGAACAACATTGGGTGGAGTCATCCACGATGTCGGATATCAGGGACTCCACCAGACGTTCTTCAACGTGCTCACAGCCGATATGAAGATCAATAGACTACAGATTTGATGGATTCAACGGCGGATTAGTCGTCAAGTTACATCTGTCACGTTTCAGGACTTCAGCAACCACGTCAGGGGAACGTCGTGAAGTTGCTTAAAGTACAAAGCACGTGAATTCTCTAACGCGTTTTGTCAATCGTCTCTAGGATTAACCAGGCGTTCTAGTACACAGAACTCAATGACATCTTCCAGGCACGGCCGGAACCGCCGACCTCCGACAAGTAGATGAAGATCAACAGGCCTGTTCTTCTCGCGTTCGCAGGCATCCAACGTGTTTTTCAAAATGTCAGACTCACCGTGAATGCTGAAATGAGCCCTGGAAACTCGTTGCGGAATCCCCTACTCGGGTCTTTCTCCATTTCGAGTAGATCTGCTACAAATTCTTCACGCTTACTATCGAACCTGTCTTGTTGCTGACGGGTCAGGTTTTCGTAGTCACGCAGGAATGCCTTAGTCTCATCGTGAGTTGGCACTATGCCAGAATCACAAACTGTCGACCGTACGGCCGCTGCGACGTAGCCGTATAGCAGCTAAAAACGACTCGTCACTGTAGTAACGCACAGCGATCTCGTCTTCGGATACATCAGGGCCATTACCAACACTGTTGTCGAGGTCAGCTAATGTCACAGAATCCTCAATTCTGTCCTCAGACACAGCAGAACTGCTGCGAATGCTGTTGTCGAGGTCAGCTAATGTCACAGAATCCTCAATTCTGTCCTCAGGTGTAAATATTATTCTTTAGAGCAAAAAACTACCAAGACTCTAGATACTCTCATGCGCTACGTACCCTCTAGTATGCCTTCTAACGTTCGAGTTGAAGGTGATCTCCACATCAGGCAGCCCAAGCCTCTTCTCAAGTGTAGCAGACTACGTAGATTGTGGCGACCAGCGAACTCATTCACATAATTGTTCAAGTGTTTCACTGGCATATGATGACACACACCGTAATAACCGCGTTTCAACAATGCCCAGAAACTTTCAATGCCGTAAGAGATAAGTAAGCGAGAATGGATTGTTTTCGACTATTAGCCTCTCCTAGGAAACCTGCGCAGTCGTGGGGAAGCCGGAAAGCCGATCATGAAAGTCTCTTATTCTTTGCCTGCCGTTAGACCGCCTCTGGACTGCGATCCATGCACCGTTATCCGAACCACTGATATAGCACCCACCAGCCCCGGCTTGACGCCGGAGGGGTGGGGAAGAATAATACGATTATAACGGATGTACAGGGCATCGCTACCCGACGTTTGGGGTGATTTTGTGTCATTTTGAATTCTGAGTCAGGTGAGCAGGTAGTCGGTGTCATCTTGCACACGCAGGAAATGTTTCCTGGTCATGTAATGGTCCAGATGCTATGGCCTGGCAGTCGCAAAGCAGTGAAAGTTCTCGGTGGAGCTACCCATGAAGCGGTTTCGATGCGTTTGTTCGCGTGCAGTACTTCGATTAGAGCCGGACGGAGATCCGTGTCGCATGATACCACAACAGCTGTGTCGAATTGGTCTCAATGTGCTCCGAGGACTAAATCCAAAGCGAGCATCACGTCAATGCCTTTTTCTTCGGCTCGCCATCGTTCTCCGGGTGTTTCAGGTTTTTGGTAGCGCAGAGGCAAGGTTTTGACGGTGAACGATGGATGCTGATGCCATCTGGCGATCTGCCGGGCTGTTGTCACTGCCAGCTTACGCGGGCTTCTTCTACCGGGTTGGCTTCTATACACGGTTGTAGCTACAAGCTTGCGGTTGGGGTCTGCTGAGCGGCCTAGCCCTGTCAGGAGTCGGCCTAGGGCAACCGGGTGGACGTGCCCGAAGATGGGTGAGAGTACTTTCAGGTCGGCAAATGCCCTGCGGGCACCGTGGTACATGTTCTGGTAGTCGATGAACACAGCGACTCTGGTCATCATGCACGTCTCGGCGAGAGGGTTTTCTCGAGTTCCTGACACTTTCCTACAACAAGACAAACCCCTGGCCCAAGAATCATATTTCGGATGTCAATAAGGAACCACACATAAATTATATCATATGAAATCTAAATTTCATTTTATTATATTCAAATAACTTTAATATACTTAAATAACTTGAGATTGACATGTGAAATGTGTTGAATTGTGTGATGCGGTACGTGTAGCAAGCATGAAGACCCAGAACCCTCAGGCGAAGCAAGACCTATATATAAAAAAACCTGAACCTCGAAGTGAACCGACCTCGTGGTTGTGCACTTTAATCCTCAATATCAGGCTATGCTTCCGGTTATGAACTCGTTACCTGGATTTGACGAGAGTCCCACATATGAGATGAGTGTTGATCTCAACGTCCTCGATCATCTCGGCATCAAACTGTACAGCAACGTCGCAGCCGTGCTCGCGGAAGCGGTCGCGAACGCGTGGGACGCCGACGCTGAGAACGTCCATATCAACCTCAACCAGCATGAGGACAGTATTGAGATATCGGATGACGGTGTCGGGATGACCGTGGACGATATGAATGACAAATACCTGAGGGTCGGGTATGCACGTCGTGAAGAAAACGAACAATATGGCGACAAGACAGCGAAAGGACGTCAGGTGATGGGACGTAAGGGGCTCGGCAAGCTTTCGCTCTTCTCCATTGCACGGATCATAGAAATCCGATCATCCAATGATGGGACAACTCATGGGTGCCGGTTGGACACAGAGGCAATCGCGGAGGCGGCAAAGAACCGAGATGCGTATCATCCGGAAGCATTGCAGGTCGACCTGCAAGAACTCACACAAGGCACAAAAATCAATCTGCGAAAACTCAAGCGTTCAAGACTGAGACTCACGGCTGCGGCTCTCCGCAAGAGACTAGCGCGTCGGTTCTCCGTCATAGGAGAAAGACATCAGTTTAAGATGTTCGTGAACGGAGAGGCTATTTCAATTGCGGAACGTGGTGACTTGGCTGTTTCTCAATTCGTGTGGACCATCGGAGGCCATGATCTGGATCAAGAAAATGGAGAACACAGATTACTTACCCCAGAAGTAGAGGACAACTGGAGTTGGCGTGACAGTTTTCCCAAACTTGAAAAGGATACAAAAATCGCGGCCACAAAGGTTGGCGATAATCCCGATTGGCTGATAAGAGGCTGGATCGGCACGGCTCGCAACCCGCAACTTCTGAACAATGAAGAAACGGGCAACATGAACGGAATCGTGCTTCTGGCCCGTGGACGTTTATTCCATGAGAACATCGCGGAGAGTCTCAGCGATGGCCGTATCTACACGAAGTACATAACTGGACAGGTCAACGCCGACTTCCTAGACGTCACCGATGATGACGACCTCGCCACGAGTGATCGGCAACGTGTGCGAGAGGACGACCCTCGTGTGATAGCACTGAAAAAGCACATGAGAAAGATCCTGAACCAGGTGGACAGAGATTGGAAGGAGTGGCGTGCCGAAGCAGATGTGAAGCGAATCACTGAGACCAATCCTGCCTTGGAGGAATGGATGACAGGTCTTCTCAACGGCCACCAGAACCAGGCAAAACGAATGATCCGCCACATCAGCAAGGCGCACTTCGACACCGAAGACGACAAGAAGGAACTGCTCAAGCACAGCATCTACGCCTTTGAACGTATGGCTTTACGCGGTTCGACAGCTGAACTGGCCGATTCGATCGACGATCCACAAGCATTGCTGAAGCTCTTAGCTGATCAGGACGCGCTTGAGGCAGAGTTGTATTTGGACATAATATCCTCAAGATTGGAAGCCATCAAAGTCCTCACTAAGGCGGTTGATGAAAATACCAAGGAGAAAGTACTGCAACAATATCTCTTTGACCACCTGTGGTTGCTTGATCCATCATGGGAGCGTGCCGCGGGTAGTAAGCGTATGGAGTCGCGTCTCATGAAGGAGGGCGTCATAATTGACAATATGTCTGAAAAAAAGAAACTCAGTCGTGTTGATATCAGCTACAAGACAGCAGCCGGTAAGCATATAATCGTGGAACTCAAACGAGCTGGTAGGGTGATGAAACTGCCCGACCTTGTAGCGCAGGGGCAGACATATGTGGACAAAGTTGTGAATCTGGCGAAGACCGAAGGTGATGATAATCCATCGGTTGAGGTTATATTCGTACTTGGACGACGCGTGGCTGAACAGGACAGTAATCCGCAGCGACTCAAAAGTGCGCTTGACTCTATCTCACCTGGAAGTCGGATAGTAAACTATGAGGAGCTGATCCGCAATGCCAAGCAGGCTTACTTGGAGTACCTGGAGAAACGCCAAGAATTTCAGCGTGCCAAACAAAAAAATTGAACTCGTGCTCTTCAGGTGGCATTCTGCACGCAGATTCAGTTGCCAGTCATACCAGGTACCACCGGGGTGAGATGCCTTGATGTGTCGCAGATTCAGGGGAGACAGTCCGACTGCGCGATGAAGCAGGTCCGTCTCGTTTGTCTCCTCATTGCGAAGAAATGGAAATTCTGCTATAGTGTCCTTCATTGTCGCCATGTCTGTGGAGAGATGTGTGGAATCCCCGTGAGAACGGGCGGACTGGGTGTTATCGTTGGAATCGTGAACGAGGATTCGGCTAGCAGGTCTTGGGCTTCATCGCCTGCCACCCGCAAATCAATGAAGAACAACCGTAGTCGTGACACCAAGCCGGAGCTCGCGGTACGTTCTGCCGTGCACCGGCGGGGCCTGAGGTTCCGAGTTTCCGAACGGCCTCTGGCAGACCTTAGGCGAACTGCTGACATGGTGTTCCGCAAGGCCCGAGTTGCCGTGTTCGTGGACGGCTGCTACTGGCACGGATGCTCTTCACATCACACTCAGCCAACTACCAACCACGAATTCTGGGCTGACAAAATCGCGTCCAACATCGCACGTGATGCCGACACCAACGCCCGTTTGGAAGCTGCCGGATGGACGGTGCTGCGATTCTGGGAACACGAAGACCCGGAAGTCGTAGCCGATATCGTGCAAGAGCGAGTACGTTCCGCTCGAACGTCAGATTGAACATTGCCGGTTTATGGTGACACAACAATTCAGCGCGTATCGGCCAGGTGCCGGTGATGGTCACACCGCAATCGAGCAGACCCTTGAGCATGGTCTCCCAACCCAACCGGTGGACACTCTTTCTGCTGTGCCTCTTTTGTTCTCTACTTGTTTGAAAGCGTAGAAGATACGGAGCTTATCGCCGATCTGGGCGTCGACCACCCTGGGAATATACGCTCCATCATCAGCCACAATCCCATACTAACCACCCGCCCACCGTTGTCACATCTAACCGTTCGGACTCGATTCATCTAACAATTTGGCTCAAACATGCATGACAACCCGGCCCTTGAAATGTGGGGCGAGTCCGTTGGCGACAATTCGACAAGTCACACCAGGACCGCTGATGCTTGACGTTCCAATGCTTGATGTTCGCTAATGTGCAATGTCAAGCCGTTGCAGCAGTCCAGGCTAACCGAGTATATGCCAACCAGTCGTGACAAGGCAACACTCTCCCATGGCAGTCGCTACTTGCGTGTTCCGTCGGGTGACCACACTAGTCCCGGTCATTAGAGTCGTTGTTGGTGAGTCAGTTGGCATTGGAGCCATCGACATCTACCACAAATATCTTAGAATCTCCATCACGACTACCCTCGAAGGCGATTTGTGTTCCATCAGGAGACCACACAGGTTTCAAGTCATTAGCGTTGTTGTTGGTGAGTTGCCTGACATTGGAACCATCGGCATTCATCACGAATATCTCATAATCTCCATCACGACTACCCTGGAATGCGATTTGTGTTCCATCGGGTGACCACGCTGGTATCCAGTCACTAGCGTTGTTGTTGGTGAGTTGTCTGATGTTGGAACCATCGGCATCCATCACGAATATCTCACCAATTCCATCACGCATACTCTGGAATGCGATTTGTGTTCCATCAGGCGACCACACTGGTCTCACGTCATCAGCGTCGTTGTTGGTGAGTTGTCTGATGTTGGGGTTAGAGCTGTCGCTGCATGCGATGATTAGGAGACCGAAGGCGAACAAATACAGCCCGCACAACAGGGGGTTAACGTGTTTCCTTGACAAGGTGATGTCCTTTCCGACTCTTTTTCTCCAGTGTAACAGCCCCTAAGGAAGTTCAGTCGTCATCCGTCGTCATCATGCTGGCCAGATATCCGAGTGTCCCGTTGGAACGCACGACACGGGCTGCGACTTCGATCCGATGGCCTTGAAAGGATCGATATCTGAGAGTCGGTGTGCGAGGTATGTCCCGAAGAATCCGTCACCGGCTCCTGAGGTGTCGACCATGTCCACGGCTGGGGGTTGGTATCACCGACGTTCACCTCCAACAACAGCCACCAGCACCGACCGCGGTAGCACTCGGACGCCTCAAATAACCGTCCACATCATCAAGATCGACTCTCCCGGGGGGGAACGAGTGAAACGTCGGGAAACAATGGTGCGAGAGCGTCCATCAACCGTTCGGAACGCGACCGGGGTACGCAAGGTGACCTCCAAAGCACTGATACCCTCATCGGCGAGTACCACTGAGATGTCCATCACACCCACCGGCATCGCGGAATCATTCATGGGCCGAGCATACCTATGGGGATCACTCTGACGTTGTCGTTGTGTTTGAAGCTGTGACCGGTGGCGGTGATGACGATCATGGCTGACGGTTCACCCATTTTTTCGATGTCGATTCTTCTGCGGAGACGCCGTAGGGTTCTGGCTCCCTATTCAATCAGCTGTTCTCCGCCGAGTTTGATCTCCACGGCCATCCATTCGCTGTCACCACGCTCGATCACGGCGTCTACCTCGAGTGAGGCGGTATCCCAGAAATAAGACACCCGACTGTCATTCTTTTGGGCGTACACACGCAGGTCGCGTATCACAAGCGACTCGAACAGCAAACCGAAGAAGCTCAGATCGTTTCGTAGTCGTCGCGGACTCATCCGTCGTACTGACACCACTAGTGTTCTGATGGAGTATCGGTGGTTTTTCAAGCAACCAGTCCCATCTCTTGAAGGAATCGAGAGGGTGATTTGTGCCAGCCGAAGACTTCATTCGAGTAAGTCAGAGTCAAGCTGTTTTGGACCCGGGTAATCGCCACGAAACAGTTTCGCCTTTCTTCTTGGATTTCGTGGCTGTCGGGCCCTTTTTTGACCGCCCAGTAGCTGGGCAGCTGGTCCTCCACCAATCCAACGAGATAGACATGGTTGAATTCGGTGCCTTTCGCCGCATGGATGGTGTGGCAGGGTATGGCGTCTTTTGATGGAAGCGGGGTTTTACAGCGGAGGTCCAGGCCCTGCAAGAGTGCATTCAACGTTACTTGGTCTCCACCGAGTTCGCTTTCTACTTCCGCGACCAAATCGTGCCATGTGTTCTTTTCTTCGGAGAATTCCGATTCGTTGCCATTTGACCGTGGTGTCATGTCCGGTTCTACATCGGGTGGTTCCAATTCGTCGAACCAATCGAAAGCAGCTTGGATGAACGTCCGAAAATCGAGTTTTTCGGAAAGGACCGGAATCGACTCTTTCAGGAAAGTCCTGGTGCGGGCATCTAGCTGTGTCTTATTCAAAACGCTTCGTCGCCAGGCGCGAAGGTAGTCGCCGTCTGTTGTGGCTGCGTCGGATATGATGTCTGGAACCTGCAGATTCATATCAGCAAGGTCAAAGAACGACTTGCACACCCGGCGAAGTTGTTCGCGGTCCTGTCGGGTGTTGGCCAATCTGAGGACCGAATGCAGCCAAACCATTTGGTTGCTGAGGAATTCACCCTTCCGCAAAGCGATGTAGGCGTCTATTCCTCTGGCTTGCAATGCGTCCACAACTGGTTTCAGGAGCTTTCGTGTGCGTGCCAGCACGACACAATCGGATTGTTCGGTAGTCCGATTCGATCCGATATCGTTTGCGATCCAGTCGGCTTCATCTTGGAAACACCCGAAGTTTTCGACTCTGATCACATCTTTCGCGTCGCCTTCGGGTTTGTGGGCTATCGGGGCGGCTTTGTCGAAGCCTCGCGTCAGGTTGTGATTGATGAGGTTGTTGGCGGCTTCCACCACTTTGGGTGGGCAACGGTAATTTTCGGGGAGCTGTAACACCGTAACTCCGAAATCGGTGTGGAGAGCCTGAAGACGTTTCGGGTCGGCACCGTTCCACTGGTAGATGATCTGGTCATCGTCGGCGACCACGAAAAGGTTCTTGGTGGACGGGTTGACGAGGTTGGTCAAAATGCGGTACTGAGCGAGATTGGTGTCTTGGAATTCATCGACACACACGTAAGGGTAGATGCGATGGATGAGCCGCCGCACGTTGGGGTTCCTTTCGAGCAGACCCAGCGTTTCGGCGATCAGACATCCGAAATCCAACTGGTTGTTTTCGATCATCAACCGTAGATAATTCGCGTATATGGCCGCCAACACCTCCGCTTTGTCGACGTTGCGATTGTTGAGTTCCTGCAATGCCGTGTCTGTGGATACGCAATTGTCCAGCAGCCGGTTTACCGCTGGCAACAGTTGCTCACCTCTGTAAGAAACCTCGGAGTGGTCCTTTCTTGTCTCTTCAATCGCTTCATCTAGTACGGCTTGCCTGTCGATCGTCTGTGCCAGGATTGTGAAATCGGGACGCAAGCCGATGTGATGCCCGTGTTGGCGTAACAGGTTCGCGCAAAAGGAATGGAACGTCGTTAGCAGGATCCTGTCCCGGGAATCCGAGACGAGACCCTCGATGCGTGTTCTCATTTCCGAAGCCGCCCTGTGGGTGAAGGTCAAACCCAAAATCCGAAAGTGTTTCCCCGGGCTTTCCTCCACCATGCGGGCGACGCGATAAGTGAGAACTCTGGTCTTGCCCGATCCAGGCCCAGCCAGCACCAAAAGCGGACCTTTGCTCCACTGCACGGACTCGAGCTGATTGGCATTGAGCGAAGACAGATCAACCATCTCTAGCCTCCTCTGCCAAATTCAACGCGAACTCAATGATATCTCTCATCTGCTGAGGGACGCCTTCGGACCCACGTTTTTTCATCTCCTCGACGACCTCTACCGCGTTTTTCGTCTTGGAACCTCCACGCTGGGCTTCGACCACTTGCGTCCAATAACCTGGATCTCCTCTCTGGTGGGTTATTTTGGATTCCTTCTGACGGGACACGTTCCTTTCGTAAATGTGGCCGTACCCTTCGTTGCATAGAAAAACTTCAAGGTTGCCGTGATGCAACTGACTTATATGACGCGCTTCTTCTCTGTCTCCGATTTGTCGCTTTGCACTTCTCACGTACCTGTCACCTGCTGAGTCCTTATCCGCGACAACAAACCACTCGATGCCCATCTGATCGGCGAACTTGGTTAGAATATCTACACTGGCGATCTGCTGATATTCGATGCAACTGATGCCCTCGTTCGGCAAATCGCGATTCAGCGTTCTTGCACATCCTTCAAGAATCAGACGGTCTGATTCTCCCTCCACCAGCAGCCAACATCGGGCGAAGAGGACACTTCCTCGGCTAGCGCGGATGTGATGGTTTATTTTTCGTTTTTGGTCCTCATTCAGTACACCTTCTTCCAAATGATAAACGGTTATTTCACCATTTTTACGCCGGAGCCGACGTAACGAGGTGATTGGACATGCACCAAGCAAGTCACCTGAATGTGTAGCAACGATTTTTTGACCGGGAAGCTCCTGCAACAAGGCCGCCACCGAATGAATGGCTGAAGGATGTAGATGAGCTTCGGGTTCTTCAAGGGCTAAAATGGGCGAAGCGTGTTCGCGATAGGCATCCTCCAACCGGCTACGCAAAAAAGCGTCGAACAGGCAAATCACCGCTAAACTTTGTGTGCCTTCACCATGTCTGCCGATGGGCAGTCGCGCTCCAGTCGTCGACGAAAGTAACACTTGAGTACGAGACATGATATCAAAGACCCGACTAGGTATCGCTTCAATCCCGACAGCATCATCGCTGGCCAGGGGAACCATCTTCGCAGTCTTACCCAACCTCTTCTCCACCACGCTGAATGACTCGTTAGCGTCCAAGACTCTCTTGTTCAACTCGGCGAATTCATATTCGAGTTCCCGCCTGACATCGGGGTCCATCTTCAAGGAGCGCACAAAAGGGCTCCAAAACTGCCCCCGCGGTCGGAATTCCCGTGCAGAGTCGCGCAGAGCCGAGAGATAAAAAACAGGTGCTAATTGCTGCAAGGCTGTAGAGTTCAAGGAGTTTCCAACACCGACCAGTTCATTGCCTTCAAGGTCGAGAAAATCCCATGAAGCAACGAAATCTTCCAGGGAATCGTCGTATGAACCTCGGACGCGAAAAACTACCGACTGTCTGCCGTCGTTGCATACTTGGACCACAGCAGCCAGCGTTTGTACCACACCGTCCGGCCACTCGTTTGTGTATCTTTCAACGAACCGTAGCGTTATCTCAATTCCAGCACTTTCTGTTGGTTGGCTGTCTTTCTCGGGCAAGTGATAGTCATACTCCGAGAAAGTGCTTCCTCCGCGCGTCGGTTTACGTCTCAAGCAAGCCTCTAGTGCCGCCAAAATCGTTGATTTGCCAGTATTGTTTTCACCGATCAGTACGGTCGTATCATCGAGTTTGAGGCTCAAGTTGCGGACGCCTCTGAAGTTGTTTATTTCAATCTGGTCTACGAACATTGTCACCACCTCCCAAAGGCATTCTCTGCACTTTATAGTAGTTTATGCTTCATAAGAACTGATAGGTGCTCAAAACCAGATCACAGCCATATTTTTCTCCTTGTCACGTATCACATGTGGAAGTCGCACGTGCGGTTCGGAGGACGGGCCGGGAAAACCCACCGGCGGAAACGCTAGCAGTTAGTACACTCAATACTATGGTTGTGATCTGAAGAATCATGATCTGTTGCCTTTCGTTGCTGTATCGTCGATACTATATCGTCTGTTTGACATTGCCGGATTCTATAATGGGGTGATGGTCACCGGTGAGCTCAAGTCCAAGATCGACTCTGTTTGGAACGATTTCTGGTCGGGTGGAATCTCCAATCCACTTGAGGTCATGGAACAGCTCACCTACTTGTTGTTCATCAAAGCCCTCGATGAACGTCAAACACTGGCAGAGAACAAAGCGAACCGGACCGGCCAACCGATCGACAAGCCCATATTCCCGCGGAGCGGACGGTTCACTCCTGCAACATGTAGAATTGAGTCATGACTACTGATCAGATCGCTGTTCGTTTGCCCGCACTGCTACTCTCCGAGCTTGACGATATCGTCTCACGTGGCGTGTATGAAAGCCGAGCTGCTGCCGTTCGAGCCGGTATCGAGATCATCACCGAACTGGAACGACAACAACACATAGACCGTGCTATCATTGATGGCTACACACGTAGGCCACCGACCGAGACCGAGGAACTCGCAGCTATCGCCTCACTACGCGAAGCCATTCTCGATGAACCCTGGTGACCACTCATCAGCGTGGGCAGGTCTGGTGGGGTGAGATCGAGCGCGTCGGCCGACGCCCGTTTCTCATCACGACGTGATCATCGGCTATCGGAATCCTTAACAGCGTTCTAACAGTACCCGTGACCCGAACAATCCGAGGCATTCCCACTGAATTGAGGCTCGGTTGTGAAGACGGTATGCCAGCAGACTGTGTCGCCAGTTTCGACAACCTCAGAGTCGTCCCGAAAGCATATCTTGTTGACCATATCTGCACACTCCAACCTCATCAGCTCGTCAAGGCGTGTGCAGCGTTGCGAGCAGCTGTGGACTGCTGAGCAGCGACCGTGAAGACATTGGAGGTCATTCACGGTCTTTTCCCGATCACATCTGGATGTACGGGCCTGATGTTGAGGTTAGTGCCTCTGGATCGCCTTACTCAGACTTATTCCTTGCAGTCTAGCCTCTTCAATTGTATGAGCGTACCAGACAACTCCCAGATTGTATCCGGTTGTCTTCCTTACCTGTAAGTCTCCGACTTGCTGGGCCTTCGCTAAAGGTATGTTCGCCAGAGAATACGCCCAATAGCGCAAATTGCTTTCAGCACTTCGAACCATTTTCGGTATCAGTCATCTCCCTAAGAGTCAACAAGATCGTGAAACCATTCAATCGGTTGTCGAAGTAGCGACATCACAGTTGAATGAAGTATTCGACAAGCTTTGCAAAATACCCCAGGATATGTTGATTAGCACGCTGGGTTCGGAGCTTCATACGCTCGTAGATCATGTGCGGGTAGATTTAGAAGGGACGGACACCGCGCAAGGTGTCGCTGAGCAGTTCGTAGTCGGTGCTTTGTATGGTGGTGGCACGGAAGTGTACGACACCATGACAGGCTTCAAATTCTTGTCCTCGAATGGGATATCGACCCTGAAGCGGCTGTCAAAATGCTTGTTCCGTCTAATATGATATTGCTATGTATAAGCCGCGTCCGATGTACGATGTGCAAAGATCGTCACAACCTACCGTCGTAAAGCTGGCGAATTCTGCACGTGCGGAGCCGCTTGCGGTATATGCGGGTGCTGGTGTTAGTCAAGCACCTCCAAGTCGCCTGCCCGGCGGAGCGGACATCGCTAAAATGTGCCATGCAAAACTCAGCGAAGATTTAGAACAGGGCACTCTGGACGGTACCGATCCTTCAAGTTTGACCTCTGTTGCAGATGCTGCGGCAGAAATAGACGGAGGTCTTGATCTCATGAAACGCATAGTCGTGGCAGCATCCGACTACACCACTGCAGTTCCCAACTATAGCCACAAAGTTCTTGCTCTACTGCTTCTTGAGGGTTATATTGATGTCATCACCTCGAATTGGGACACTTGCATCGAACGTTCTCTCAATTCTGATGAGGATCTTCCTGTGGTTGCATCGCATGAAGAGAGTCAGGAAATACAAGGCAATGCGCTGATGAAGGTTCATGGATGTGCTAATCGTCCCGACACAATTCGTATAACCACTGAAGAGCTTGATTCAACCCGCCCCTGGGCCCGTTACGCTGTGAACACACGAATAGCCAGTCGTCGGATTGTTTTCGTAGGGGTGAGCGATGTTGCACCCTACGTCCGTGCTTGCACACAAGAGATTATTCAAAATGAGAATGAGGGATCACTTGATAACATATTCCTAGTAAATCCCGATCTAAGATCCAGCTGTAGTGGTTCTCAGTGGTACTGTCTATTACCAGAAATGCCGCAAGAACAACACCTCGGCATCCCTGCTGACGAATTCTTTGACGAGTTGGCTGCTTTATGTGTCATTTCAAGTCTTGATCAAATATGCAATGCTCTGAACACAACTGAGGCGGGTCGGGCATTTGCTAAAGCACAATCCAGCATTCTAGCACTGACATCTCTGGAGGCGTTGCGATGGTTCCGAGATTGCGCGGTTCCACTGCCATTCGAAGTCCTCAAGAAAGGTGAAATACCCTTTAGGGATACATTCATTTACCTCGGATTCAAGGCAACTGACGGCAGTATGGAGTTCTGTGCTGGTGGCAGAGTCTTAGTAGCCAACATCGAGTATATAATATTAGCTGCTGTAGAGACTGTAAGGCCTGAAGTCCTGGCCCGTGAAGCACAGGTGCGGCTTGGATCTATACGAGCTGATAATGGAACAACCCCACATGCACGAAAGTTCCTTGTCGCGGGTGTGGATAGGCGGATTGCGCCACCTGAAGATTTGCAACAAGACATTGTCACTGATCTTATGGATGAGGACGTTATGGTTGGCCCATTAGCCGGTACACCTGAGTTTGTGTACGTGTCGGAGATTACAGAATGAGTTCCACTTTAGTCTTTCAACCGGACGATGATCTCATCTTCCTAGCACAGGATGTGCTGTCGAATGCTGGCTATCAGGTCAAGAAGATCCCGCAAAATGGCATAACCGTTCTGCTTGCTGAAAACAAGTATTCTATTCTGGGATTAACCGCAACAGCAACTATAAGAGACATAGAAACAGCAGAGTCAGCTCTGGCAGGAATCATGCAAGACGCTATCCGCGATTCAAGAGTAGAGCTGGGCCCTAAATCGTGGGAAATGTACCTGGTTTTACTGACTCGTGAAAAACTCGGTGAACAAGATGCCATCACGAGAACGATTACGAGAACAATATTCGAGATCCGTTATGACATGCGACAGTTCCGGCGTATTGTACGTGTCGGTGTCTCTGCGACAGAGCGTGCGGTCCGCCGGGCTCTTGTATCTTTTCTGGATTTTCCAGAACTCGGAGATAGAACATTTGCTATGGATCCCCTTGAGCTGTTATCGTCGGCCTTGGCGGAACACGGAATAACAAAAGAGAAAGCAGATCGAGCCGTTGGTATATACCGAACACGGGAGAGGACTTGAGCAATGCCATCCGACTTTCGGTTTTTAACACTTGAAATAACCAGATTCCGCGGTGTACGGGATTCCATGCTGTTCGATTTGGATGGCTCGGTTGTGTTACTTCACGGACCTAACGGCACAGGTAAGACTAGCTTTTTTGACGCGCTGCAATGGCTCTTTCTAGGATCTATCGAACGCCTGAGCGCAGTCCGGCGACGTAAGAACACTGAACATATCGTTAATGTCTATAAAAGTCAGAAGAAAGCACGCGTTGTGGCTGATGTGTTACTCAACGGTAAACGAATAACTCTAAGCAGAACAGGCAACTACAAGAACACCACATTTGAAATCAGCGGGGCGGCACCTGCTAAGCTTTACGGTCGCGAGGCTAAAGAGTGGCTAGCCCTAACACTGCTACCACATCATCCAGAGGCGTTGGACAAAATCTTCATGGTTTCCGGGCTCTTGGAACAAGACGAAGTACGTTCAGTTTTGCAGGCATCGGCTAAGGATCGATACGACCAGATTAGTATCCTTCTCGGACTTCGCGATCTTCAAAGATTCGAAGATGAAGCCCGAGAAGCTGCAAACAAAGCAGCCAAGTACACAAAACAGGCTCGGGATGAATTCAAGGAAGCCGAGGAATCTGTTGAGATAGCTTCAGTATTAGTTAAAAAGTCAGAGCAGGAAGTCGCTCAACTGAAACCAATAGAAGCATACACCGAGGAACTGTCCAGGCTGATCAAAGAAACACCCCCACATATCCAGGTAGAACTTCCAACTGTACCAGACACCGCCGAAGCGTTCATCTTTGCGCAGAACTGCCGACAGTTGTCTCGCTCACTCAAAGACGGATGGAGCACGTTGAACGAAGTACAAGCCGAGTTGGATGGGTTGGATGCCAGACCCAGTGACGAACAAACCGATGAAGCCGTTCAGGTGCTCGAAGAACATACCACTGTAGTTGAAAAACTGGAGGCAGATCTTGGGAACGCGCAGGAACTATTGAGGAGTGCTGAGCGGGACTCTCAACGTGTAGCAAGACTAGCAGCGGCTGCTATACCGCTTCTCGGTGAATGTTGTCCAGTGTGCGAGCAATCAATTGACCCAGAACGAGTTGAGGCGCGTCTTCATGAAATATCCACTGGCACAGCGGAACTGATCCAACACCGTGAGGCTGTCAATGAAGCGGCAGCTCAGGTGAAACTCGCCCAAGAGAGAAGGAACGAATCAAAGGTTCACTTGGATGTCGTGCAGCAGGCTCACAGGATTTGGAAAGAACTCCAACAACGAAAATCACAGCTGAAGACTCAACTGTCGGATATCTGTCGGGAAACATCCGAGCCAGTAAGATTTGATGCCCTCATACCCGATGAGGTCGTGCCCGATGAGGTCGTACGATCACTTCCGTCGATCATCAAATGGCTGAACCGATTCGCTTCATCGCTCGAGGTATACCATCATGCTGTCGTTGGATTACAGCGACTAGGTGACTTAGAGCGGTCACGCTCCGAGCTCACAGAGAAAAAACGAAACCTCGAACACATCCGCAAGGCCCTTGGTGAAGCCGAAGCACATGAAAAGGACCACAAATCCCTGCTTGCAGCTACAACCGAGGCCAGAATCAAAGTCACAGAACGGCTATTCGAAACGATTGAGCCACTCGTGGCGGACATCTATAGCCGCCTTGACCCTCATCCGACTTTCACGGACATCAGATTTCAGCATGAAAGATATTACCGCAGAGGGGAATCACATGCGATGGTCAGTGACGCCGCTGCTGAGGTAGAGGCTGACCCTCTCGTTGTGTTCTCATCCTCACAAGCGAACGCCGCGGCGTTGTCCTGCTTTCTGGCAATGGGTTTGGGAGCTAGTGGCCGACCGTTGCCGTTTGTCATGCTTGACGACCCGTTGCAGGCCATGGATGATATAAACGTTCTTGGATTCGCCGATCTCTGTCGGTTTCTACGAACTCGCAAACAACTCATCGTCTCAACACACGACCGCCGGTTCGCCGACCTTCTGCGTCGTAAACTCGCACCCAGAGATGCCGAAGACCGTACAGTCGTTCACGAATTCATAGGCTGGCACCGACAGGGCCCGACAGTGAAAACAGCATACCCAAGTTACGAAACCGACATCGAACAGCTCCTAGTCCAGCTTGGATGACTCTGGTTTTACAGCAAACCCACCGGTGTTAGTACGTCGCAATAGCGGTTGATGCCACATCAAGAGCGAGACGTCGTGCCGCTGCTGTGCACAAGTGTTCGACAACCGCGGCCGATCCTGTGCCGCTGTGTCGGGGCTTGAGAATATACGTGGTTCGGCACCCAACCAGAGGACTCACCCCTACTACCCCCTCAACCCAGATATAACGTCTACGGTTATCACAGTTAGTTGTTCCAAAAATTATATTAAGATGAATGATTGACACTGTAGGAATACACGAGATCAGAGAGAGTGGGTCATTTGGAGAGATATATATCGTTGGACTAGGGTGTAGGGTGACTCGATCGATGTTCATAAACGGCACAGTCTGGGCTCCTACTGCGAATGGTAGTGCCAGTGGCTACCAGGTTGCCGCTTGTCTGCCATGTGGTCTGCCATATTGAACACTCTGAGAAGTAGACTGGATGGATGTATCTTGAGGGCAGCCGTATGATGACCCGGTGGTGTACTTAGATGACTTATCTTGAGTCGGAGGGAGCGATTGCTGTGCCTGAGCAGGGGAACCTTGTCAGGGTGCGGGATCGTTACTGGGTGGTTGAATCCATATGTCGGTCATCGCGTCCAGACGACCCGATGAGCCCGAACGGGTGGACACGTCATTATCTGGTTGGTCTTGTGCCGATCGATGACAAGGGCAGTCCGTCGCCGTTGAGCGTTTTCTGGGAGACTGAACCGGGAACCGAGATTCGACCTCAGTCGGAGCTTCCCGACCCTGAAGAGGGTTTGGATGAAGCGGAGGTCTTTGCCGGGTTTCTCGACGCTGTCCGGTGGGGTGCCGTCGCCTCAACAAATCCGAAAGCGTTCCAGTCTCCGTTCAGGTCGGGCATCGACATTGAAGACTACCAGCTTCTACCGCTGGTGAAAGCGTTGCGGATGCCCCGTGTTAGCTTGCTGATCGCTGATGATGTCGGCTTGGGCAAGACCGTTGAGGCTGGCCTGATAGCACAGGAGCTTGTGCTGCGTAACCAGGCGCAGAAGATCTTGGTGGTCTGTCCTCCGAGTCTTTGCCGGAAATGGCAGCGAGAGATGCGTGAACAGTTCGGCCTGGCTTTTGAGATTATCGACACTGAACATGTCCGTCGGCTCAGACGTGAACGTGGGGTGGGTGTCAACCCGTTCCGTTCCCATCCGCGGCTCGTCGTATCAATGGAATGGATCAAGTTCGAGGCTCAGATGCGCTGGTTCGATGAGTTCCTTCCACCGGATCCCAATATTTTCCCACGAGCTTTTGACTTGCTTATCGTGGATGAAGCCCATCGGATCGCTCCATCAGCGGTAGGCCGTTACGCTCGAGATTCGTTGCGCACGAAAGTAATGCGGCGTCTTACACCACACTTCGAGCATAGACTGTTTCTGACAGCGACACCGCACAACGGCTACCATGAATCGTTCCAAGCACTGCTCGAAATGCTCGACCAGAATCGGTTCACCAAAGGCGTACCTCCGAGCAAAGGGGAACGTGACGCTGTGATGGTGCGACGTCTCAAGTCGCATCTACGAACGATGCTGCCCGATGGTGAAAAGCGTTTCCCGAAACGGAGAATCTTCGCTATCGAGGTAGATTTCACACCCGAGGATCGAGAACTGTTCAAACTGTTGGACCGCTACGCGGCTCTGCGTATGAGCGCGGCGAGCACACCAACCGAGCGTGCAGCATCCAGGTTCATCGTACTGCTGTTGAAGAAGCGTCTCTTGTCATCACCGGCTGCGTTCAAATACACTCTCGCACACCATATTCATACTCTCAACGTCGCAGCTCACCGCCGTACCACTAAGCGTGCGTTACAACAAGCCGAAGCTGCTTTGGAAAACGAAGCAGATGACACCGTCCCTGTGTCCGTCCAAGAGCAGGAAGCTCTAGCCCTGGCTGCGGGCGCACTCGCCAGTTTTGGTGCTGATGCAGAACTAGAGGTGCTGGCAAGAATGCGTGCAAGAACAGTGAGTGCAGCGAACACGACGGGCGACACAGGAACAGTGGATGCCGACCAGGCTACGTGGATCCTCGATCGGATGAGTGCCTTGATCGAGGAACGTTGGCGCCGAGCTGATGCCAAGACGAAACGGCTTTTGGATTGGATCGGTGAGACTTGCTTCCCAGACGGCGAATGGAACGATGAACGGATCATTGTGTTCACGGAGTACCGGGCCACGCTCAACTACCTCGAAGAAATGCTGGCAGCAAAGCCCCATGGTTGGCCTTCGATGAGAGGACGGGTTGAGGTGTTCCACGGAAGTCTTGACACCGATGAGCGTGAACGGATCATCAGGGAGTTCAACTACAACCCCCGTAAGACGAAAGTGCGTGTGTTACTAGCCACCGACGCGGCCTCTGAAGGCATTGACTTGCACCGGGCGTGTCACCGGCTGGTGCACATGGAGGTTCCGTTCAACCCGAACCGGATGGAGCAGCGCAACGGCCGGATCGACCGGCACGGTCAGAAATCCGAGACAGTTGACATATTCCATTTCGCTTCAACCAACGGTGATGGTGATGACGATGACCATCTCGGTTATGACCATTCGTTCCTGTTGCGTCTAGCGAGGAAGATAGACGACATTCGTGACGATCTCGGCTCGGTGTCGTCGGTGTTGGCTGAGCGGATCGAGGCCCGTATGCTGCGCGAAGGGAACCACAGCCTCGACATCGACGATTTGATGGAAATACGACGAGACCAAGCCAGGGTCGATCTACAAAAGCTCAAAGCTCAGTTCTCTGCCGACATTGAGCGGGTCCGTGAACAGTACAACACCAGTGTCGAGGAACTCGATCTGAAACCCGAGAACGTGCAACGGGCCGTAGAAGTGGCGTTGCGGATAGAGGGTCAACCGCCACTGCGATATTCGACACTTGAACGACCCGATGGCGGCGTACCGGTGTTCGAGATTGACGACCTGGCTGGCACATGGGGTGAAACGCTCGTAGGGTTGCAGAACGAGGTTGAGGATTTCCGTTTGCCGGTCACTTTTGATCCGCAAATCGCCACTGGACATCAGGATGTCGCCTACCTGCATGTCGGACATCCGCTGGTTGCCCGCTGTTTGAGAACTCTACGAGCACAGGTTTGGGGTGCCGCTGTTGACAGAAAAATCAACCGGGTCGCTGTGCGGTATGCCGACATAGACGAGCCGGTTGTGGTAGCACATGCTCGTGTTGTTGTCAACGGCTCTGATGGGTCAACTCTCGATGAGGTGATAGAACCGGCAGCTGTTCGAGTGGGTGGCCGTCAGAGACGCCTCAACGTCGGCGAAACCCGCGCAGCCGTCACGTCTGCTTGTTCGCAGTCTGTGCCGGACCACGTGTGTGCCCGATACACGGATCAATGGGGTCGCGTGCAACCAGCCCTGCAAAGGACACTAGAAGTGCGAGCTGAAGAGGTGCGTAGTCAGCGCGGCCGGGCGATTGACGCAAAACGGGAAAATGAAGAGAAACGCTTGAGAGGTACATTGAAAGACCTTCAGTTGAGCATCTGGCATCGTCTTGACGAGCTGGAGGAATCGAACTCTGAACAGTTGCGGCTATTCGACAGCGATGAACGCGAACAATTCGATGCCGATGTGCGAGCACTGCGCGATCGTGTTGAACAGATCGACAGCGATATCGAGAAGGAAGTCGAAATCCTCAAGAGTCGCTACAGAGTCCGAGACGTCAACTGGTTCCCCGTAGCTGTGGAATTCCTCGTTCCCCAACAGGAATGTTAACGGCTATGCGGCGGCGTGTCGTTTGGTGGCGAGGGGAAGGGAGACTGTAGTGGCTGTGCGGCGGCGTGTCGTTGAACAGCATGAGGATTGGCTCAACCTCACTGATGCCGAGACGCCTTGGTTTTCACTTCCTGTGCTCAAACGCGCGTTTCCCAACGGTCTCGACAAACCAAAGCCGGAGTTGCGGGCCGAGCACAAGGCCCGCTGGTACGGTGACGGCGTATCCGGATCGGCACGGCTCACCGATGACCGCAGCGACTACATCGACTGGCTCCTACAAGACGTGCTCGGATGGGGTGACGACTATCTGAGCAACACTGACTTGCCTTCTGGCTTCGCTCAAGGAGTCACACGACACGAGATCACAGTCAAACCCACAGGCGTATATCAGCCAACCACAAGAGTTGCTGTTGATCTGCTCACGGAACCAACATCAACTCACGGCACCGCTGATTACGGCACCGGCGGAGATCAGACGAACAGTCCACGGGTGCTGATTTTCTCCCTGCCAGTCGGAACTGATCCGCGGACTCGACCGCCCGATGACACATGGCCAGCGACGTGGGTGCAGCGTGCTGCGCTGTCATGTCGCCACTACCGTGTTCCATTAGCACTGGTCACCGACGGGGACCATTTGACTCTAGTTCACGCACCCGAGCAGGGTGCCACGGGTTGGGGCACCTGGCGGGCTTCGGAATTCGCTACCGAGTCCGTGCTGCTCGACTCGTTCCGTTCGATGCTGCGCTCGTGGCGTTTTACAGGTGCATCCCAGGAGAACACACCCGAAACGCTCCTCAAGGAATCCGCTAGTTCCCAGGCCGAGGTTACCGACCAGCTCGGTATGCAAGTACGACAAGCCGTCGAGCTTCTGGTGAACGCCATATCGAGGGCCAACCGGGACCGTGACGGCACCCTGCTGGACGGTGTCACCCCGAACGAGGTTTACGAAGCGGCTGTCACCGTGATGATGCGGGTCGTGTTCCTACTCATCGCCGAGGAGAACGATCTGCTGCCCATCGACAATCGCCACTACCAGGACCTGTACTCCGTCCGCACGCTGCGGGAAACCCTGGAGAAGGAACGCTACCAGAACCCCGAAGCCCTCGAAACACGCACAACGGCATGGCACCGTCTGCTGGCCACCAGCAGGGCTCTGCACAGCGGAGTCCACCACCACGATTTGTCGGTGCCGGCCTACGGTGGCAGCCTCTTCGATCCCGACCGGTTCCCGTTCCTGGAAGGCCGCGCTGCCGGTAGCACCTGGCACACCACTACTAGCACGCCCATAGCCGTGACCGACCTCGACGTTTTAGCCATCCTCGACTCGCTGCTGGTGCTGCGATTCCGTGACAGTCGTGGCACAACCGACACCCGACGCTTGTCGTACCGGAACGTCGACGTGGAGCAGATCGGCCACATATACGAACGTCTTCTCGACCATGACGCTGTCACCGCTGAGCACGTCGTGGTCGGTTTACGTGGTAGAAAGCCCGGCGAGGAACCCAAGATCGCCCTACCAGAACTCGAAGCCAAACGCATGGACGGCACGAAAGCCCTCGTTGCCTGGCTCAGCAACAAAGAAGCTGCGAAAGCTGGCCGGAGGGTGGGGACCAAGAATCAAGTCGGGAAGCTCCTCGCTGAGCCCCTCGACCGTCACCGCAGAGCAACCCTGATCCAAGCCTGCCAAGGCGACCAGACGATGGCTGCTCGGATCGAACCGTTCGCCAACCTGTTGAGGCTGGATTTACGTGACCGGCCGCTGGTGTTCCTAAAAGACACTGTGTATGTAACCGAAACCACTTCCCGACGCGACAGTGGCACCGCCTACACCACCAGAGAACTCGCTGAGGAGGTAGTCAAGCACACCCTCGCTCCGTTGTGCTACTCACCCGGCCCGCAGGACACACCCGACACCAACCAGTGGCGCATCCGCAAACCGGACGACATTCTCGCTTTGAAAGTCTGCGACCCCACTGTGGGTTCTGGTGCCATCCTCGTAGCCGCCTGCCGTTATCTCGCCGACCGGCTCATCGAAGCACGACAAGCGGAAGACAACCAGCGCACCCAGGAGACCGCCACCGCAGCAGACGACCCGAACAGGCTGGACATCGTGGTCGAAGCCCGACGGCTGATAGCCGAACGCTGCTGCTACGGAGTGGACATAAACCCCATGGCCGCAGAAATGGCCAAACTGTCGATGTGGATCACCACGGTAGCCAAAGACCGGCCCTTCACGTTCCTGGATCACGCCATCAAGTCCGGGGACAGCCTCCTGGGTATCAGCAACCTCGATCAGCTCTGCTATCTTCACTACGATGTGACCGCCGGTAGGGCACGGCCGACACCGATCCCGGGTTTCACAGCTGGCGGTGTAGCAGTCGAGTCCGTAGAACGTCTCGTGCGTGAAGCACTGGAGATGAGGCGTGAACTGCACAGCATCGAAACCATAAGACCCGCCGACATCGAACGTAAACAAGTTCTCCACCAGCGTAGCGAGAACCGCCTGTCGATTCTCGCCACGATAGCCGATATCCTGATAGGCATCGCGTTGAACACCGCTGGCGGTACAGACTACGAGAAGGCACTCACCAACCTTCCGGATGTCGATGCACAAATCATTGTCCAACTCATTGAGGCTCTCGATACTCCTTCTCAAGCCGCCGCGCTGGACCGTGCGAAGCAGAGGGGCTACAAACGTCTAAACACCGAATGTCCTGATGGAGCACCATCACGTAGACCCTTGCATTGGCCGATCGCGTTCCCTGAAGTCTTCAGTAGTACCAGCACTCCAGGTTTTGATGCAATAGTCGGCAACCCACCATTCATGGGTGGCCAGAAGATCACTGGAGCAATCGGAACCGACTACCGCAACCACCTAATCACTTGGATAGCCAACCGCAAGAGAGGATCAGCAGACCTCGTGGCATACTTCTTTCTGAACGCTACCAAAGTCGCTAAATCCTTCGGTTTCCTCGCAACCAACACCATTGCACAGGGAGATACCAGCGAGGTAGGCCTCACTCAGATCATCGACACTGGATGGACGATCCACCGCGCTGTTTCATCAACAACATGGCCCGGCGACACATCGTTGGAGATCGCCAAAGTCTGGGGCACCGCCTATCCGTGGCGTGGAGAACGTATGTTGGACGGCCGATCTGTAGTAGGCATCGACGAAATGCTCTACCCAGTGTCAAGATCAGGATGGCGCAAACAGTGTCTCAACGCCAATGCCAATAAATCATTCATCGGTTCTTACCTTCTCGGAACTGATGGTTTTACCATGAGTCCCGAAAAAGCACAGGCTCTTATTAACAAGGATCCTCGTAATGCCGACGTGTTGTTCCCCTACCTTGGTGGCCAGAACCTCAACCAGTCACCTACGCTAACTGCTCCCCGATGGGTTATCAATTTCTTCGACTGGCCCGAAAACAAAGCCCGGCAGTATCCTGAGTGCTTCGCAATCGTAGAAGAAAAGGTCAAGCCTGTACGACAGGAACGTAAACTAAACGGAGAATTCAAAAAACGGAAGCCTTTACCACAACTTTATTGGGTATATGCTGAGAAACGTCCAAAGCTGTATCGAACGATTAAGCCCTTGAAGCGGGTTCTAGTGATATCGCGAGTTGGCGACACTCTAAAACCTGTGTTCGTGAAGAACGATCAAGTGTTTGCAGACTCGACGGTTGTGTTCGCATACGACGATAACTTCCACTTCGGCATTCTCACATCCGGCTTTCACTACCGTTGGGCAGTGCGCTACGCTTCGTCGTTAGAAACCCGTACTCGTTACACACCTTCAGACGTGTTCGAAACCTTCCCACAACCCTCCTATCATGCAACTGTTGAAAATGTTGGGAAGGTGCTCGATAACCACCGTGCCCAGCTTATGCGCGACCGCAAGTTGGGACTGACCGACGTTTATAACCTGGTGCATAACCAGGATGTACGTTCCGATAGCACAATCCGAAAACTGCGTGATCTGCATGTTGAGCTCGATCTAGCAGTGCGTGATGCCTACAAGTGGTATGACCTTGATCTTGAGCATGACTTCCATCATGTGCGTGGCCAGGGCATCCGATTCACTTTCTCTCCCCAAGCTGCCGATGAAGTACTGGACCGGCTGCTGGAGTTGAACAAGAAACGCCACGCTGCTGAATTAGACGCAGAACTACACAAACCAGTCAAGAAGAAATATTCTAGAATACGTAAAGATATAACAATACATAAAATTTACCAGAAATCATTGCTAGAATAAGATAAATAGCTAAAATTGAAGATATTAGGAGAATCCTGATGGATGCTGAAAAACTTATCGGCTCAGATCTAATCCTGTTGCTACTAGCAGCTCCAACACGTTGGGAGCATGCAAGCAATCGAATAGAAGGAATCACACGGCTAGAGAAATTTCTATTCCTTATCGAACAAGAATGTGACTACCAGTCTCATATAGAGGAGCGATTTCATTTTGAAGCATATAATTATGGCCCGTACTCCAAGGAAGTATACGAAGCTGTAGATATTTTAAAAGAGGCTGGGCTAATAGAAGAATTTCGAAAACTTACAGACTCAGTACTTGACAGTGCTGAAGAGTTGCTTTATTCAGACACAACGACTGAAATTTCGTATGAACGCCAGTTTTCTCTCACTGAAAATGGGCGAACTATTGCAAACTATTTGGCCAACCAGCATCCGAAACTTCAAAAAAGGATCAGCAACCTCAAAGATGAATATGGGGATCTAACATTGCAGGATCTAATATTTCATGTATACACACGCTATCCTGATTATGCTAAGAATTCTGTGATTCGCGACAAAATTATGGGCACACAATTCTGAATAGTCAGTTTATTTCTATGGGCAATTTCTGGCATTTTTTAAACTATATCGCAATTCCAGTTAGTGCAATAACATCCATCGTATCTGCTATATTGCTGTTTCGCAGGGATCGACGTGAGTCTCGCGCAACTCATTCTGAACACGAAAGAAAATTGATCAAGTTCCAAGGTAATATTAGTCGGCGGGCTATAAAACTCATTCATGAGAGTTTGCAACCGATTTGGAAAATTCATTTAGAAACCAATGATGAGAAACGTAAACATGCACA
Organism: Acidimicrobiaceae bacterium; assembly: GCA_028820455.1. Classification (GTDB taxonomy): domain Bacteria; phylum Actinomycetota; class Acidimicrobiia; order Acidimicrobiales; family Aldehydirespiratoraceae; genus JAAXHB01. Next base: position 73,007 of record JAPPJC010000057.1, on the reverse strand, counting down.
ATTGGAATTGATACTTAATGATCCAGGATTATTCAAAGATATTAGAGAATGCTGCTATGAATTATCAGCATGCGAAACATACAGACGAGGAATGTATCGTGTTCAGCATATAAGACTAGCACTTATGCCTATTGCAATCATATTGTGCGTAGCTGCAGTAGGTAATTTGGCAATACGGCTGCTCGATAAATCAGCAGGTTATAGTTGCCTTGATTGGATCATATTATTGCTACTTTTTGAGTCAATAGTCGTATATGTAGCTTTAAGTGTCTATTGGATCATTCAGAATAAAAAAATTAAGCCAAGACTTCATATCGAATCGGAATCCAGCGATGTATAAATCGGAAGCTGATCTTGTGACTGAATTTCGGGCCCATGTGTGTGAGCTGTGGGGCGATCTGGCTACTAGTAGAATAGAGGTGCGATGCCATGGTCAAGCTAGCATGGATATTCTAGTAACAACACCGACTGAGCTGATAGCTGTAGAAGCAAAACTTTATCATTCTCGACACCTCATTGTGCAAGCTTTTTTGCATCGATATTGTGTGGATTTTGTGTATATAGCAGTACCTGAAAAAAGAGTTATCGAAGCAAGATCGTCGGAGGCGGCTAATTTTGGCATTGGGGTGATTGCAGTTGCAAACGGTTCAACTCGAATCATAAAAGAAGCTAGACGTGCTAAACCAACACAGCGCATCCGTCAACGTCTCATCAAGTCCGATGTGCACTATGCATCAGCAGGAAGGAATATATAATGTTGCATTGCCTTGCATACGGGAACGCTGATCAAAAAAGTTTTCGTGATCCCGATGTAAGAGACTGTTTTGAGATTTTGACTGTTCCTTCGACGATTGCATCCTACTATGAGGATGCCACAGCTGCTTTTGTGCTGTCTTCACAATTAGATTATATTATTGAACCAAGAACGCCGCTATTTCAGGAACATTTGCAACACCCTAGAAAATCGCATTATACTCTCGCATCTTTCATGGGAACAACAGTTGATTCTCGTCTTATCAGCTCTCCTGATTCGGAAGATAACCAAGGTGCTTATTTTCCTGCTGAGTTTTACTCTGTAGATGTTTGCAACGAGGTCGTCGCATCCTTTATTGATTTTCAACGGCAATACGGGAGTCGAGCTGATAGTATCACAGAGAAACTCGAGCGTTATGATCAGCTATTAAGAAAAGCGCATAACGAGGCACCTGGCACTATCGAACAGTCGTCGCCTGATAGAAGTAACAAGCGTGAGCCAAAATATATCTTGTGCCCATATTTTGCTGTGCGAGATTTTTCGGACAGATGGTGGGATGTCATGCGCAGAATCTGGGATGCTGCCCAAAAAGTTGATGACCCTGAACAGATATCACCGATTGTATCCATGATGGATATATCATCACTTCAGGAGGCTATTGAGCAAGTTCCTAGTAGTTTATCATCGAGAGTTTTCTTTTGGATTCCCAGTTTTAGAGAACACAAGGTGGAAGTTGGTAAACTTCAGCAGCTAATACGTGTGGTTTGTGGTCTCAAAACAGAATACGATCTCATGAATCTATATGGGGGTTGTTTTAGTATTCTATTGGGAAAGTTAGGGTTGGATGGTTTTAATAACGGACTGGGATACAGTGAGTCAAGAGATTGGCCGACATTAGACTCAACAGGTGCTGCACCTGCGCGCTACTACGTACGAAAACTTCATACCTATTTACCCACCGCTACTGCTACAGCACTTATCGAGCGAGACAACACATTTGCTTGCGGATGTAATGTTTGTAACTATGACAAGAAACTTCCAAGCGATTTAAATTATCACGAACTTAAACGCCATTTTGCCCTTGCGCGAGCCTGGGAACTTCGTCAAGCCGAGAAAAGATCACTCTCTGACTTGTGTTCCATTATGCTCGCTACTGCCGAAAGAGTTCAACGGGTGCTACCTCGTCTCCCAGAAGGTCTGGGCATTCCTAGCGACCATTTAATACGCTGGGCTCACGCTTTTGAGCCATGGCTTGAGCATTAATCCGATTTTCAAAATCCATAGGGTCTCAAGTTGAAATTAGTTGACTTCTGTGGTTTCCAGGAAAAACCCTGTACATCACAGTTGCGATTATACCTGTGCCGTGTATTCAAGCAGATCGTGATGAGCTACCTCGTGGATTCTGGGTAATTACATATTTAGGTTGATGGGGTTGTTTAAAGGTTGTTAGTGCATTGTTGTTCTACTAGTATTCGCGGAGTGTGGCGGTGGAGTTACGCTGGTGATATAGCCTGATGGTTGGGATTCTAAGTTGGTCAAGCTCATCTACGCACAGCCCGAACTCACCGTGGCGGTTGTGCCAGCGACCACGGCAGTGGAGTCACCTGCTCTGGAGCCTTCGAGACACTCAAGAACGACTACGGACGAATAGCAGTGTGGCGAGACGAAGGGGAAGGCCCCGACAACAAGCCCCCTCCAGCAGCGAGGCGCAACACCCGTGTCGAGTCCAGACGACATAGAATCACTTCTTGACAGCACAAACTCCCCATCGGACATACCACCCACGACACACACAAGTCCATCCCAGCAGTCCCTTTTTGATATTCAAAACAGATGACGAAATCCGCTGATACTTCTACTTCGGTTCCGAGTCCTTGGGATTTGCGTGCGGACCTTGTGTCCCGTATCACAGCAGATTTGCTGGGTCCGCTCGACGGTGAGAACGAGGTCATAATCGGCTATCAGTTCCCTGACGGTAAGTGGTCTTCACCAGGGCGGGTGCGGGACCGTTACCTGGTGGGAATGCTCGCTCCTGAAGGGACTGTCGCCAGCGATCCCGAACGTGACGACAGTATAGGCCCAGAACCAGATGACGGGGCCAACGCTGGAGATGATCGGGATGGCTGTACCACGAAGTTGGTACTGGCCCAGTCGTCAATGGGGTTGTCCGTTGTAGCTGACGCCACGGCCAAGCGTTTGATCGCCCGCTGCAGTTGGGGACAGTATTCGCGGGAGTTCCATACGCAGAATGACGGTTCCCGTGCAGCGGTGTGGGTTCGCAAGCCTCAACAAGTTGACATTGTGATTCCTTTGAAAAACGGCGAATTCGGACCGCTGTCGGTCAACGGGGAGGGGATCGAGTTGCGAGGACGGGTGACCAGCTCCGACGATGGGCCGTGGCTGGTGACGGTGTTCTTGTCGAACAGGCAGGAACCAGGTCGACGCAACAAGGACAGCCGGTGGATGTTCCAGGTAAGGCTCGATCTGTTGGCAGACGGAAATGCTGCTGTGTTTTTAGGTCGTAACATGTACACGTCCAATACAAGACGCAATTCGAACCGCGAAACCGAGAGCACCCAGCTCGATTTACAGTACCGAGATGTAGTGGAATTCGCTGTGGGACACGGGGTCGGCACCAAGGTTGAAAAAGCAGATGGTGATCCCCGTCGTGCTGTGCGGTGCTGCACCGCGGTCGTTCCCCAATACGAAGTGTGGCGGACCGATGCTCCAAAACCTGAAACTTCGCCACAGCTGACAGGACTGGTCACCGACATGAAAACACTATCGGAGCTGGAACCAGAACAATTGCGTGCGGCTTTGCTGCCACTAGCTGAAGGTTACCGGGTGTGGCTCGACGAGGAACTAGCGCGCATCGGTGACGCTGCTGCCCGCCTTGAAGGACACGAGCGAGTCGCCCATGACACGATTGCTCAAGCACGTCGTATAGCTGACGCTGTCATGGAGGGAATCGAACTTGTGTGCTCAGATCCCGACGCTCTCAACGCGTTCCAGTTTGCCAACCAGGCGATGTGGCAACAGCGTGTTCACACAGTCGCCATCGGTGCCCGGCACCTGGATTCCAGCCTGAGCTTACAGCAGGCCGTACGGAACGCTGACATATCGGAAAACCGGTCATGGCGACCATTCCAGCTGGCCTTCATATTGCTGTGCATTCCATCGCTCACCGATCCCGCTCACCCCGAACGCAGTCACCAAGGAGCACTGGCTGATTTGCTGTTCTTCCCAACCGGTGGCGGCAAAACCGAAGCCTACCTCGGACTTGTCGCTTACACTCTGGCCACCCGACGACTGCAAGGTGTAATAGGAGGCAAACAGGACAGCGTGGACGGGCGCGACGGTGTGGACAAACAGGACAGCGTGGACGGGCGCGACGGTGTGGCTGTGCTCATGCGTTACACCCTGCGCTTGCTGACAGCACAACAATTTCAGCGGGCTGCGACATTGATCTGCGCTGCGGAACGACTCCGTCAGCATCGGGCCAAAACCGATACCCGTTATAGTGGCACCCCGTTCCGGCTTGGGATGTGGGTCGGCGGGTCGGTGTCACCGAACATGTCCCGTGACGCTCAACGATTCGCTGAGGAAGCCCGCATGGGTGGTTACAGCCGGGGGCAGGCGACCCCCGTTCAGCTCACCGACTGTCCGTGGTGCGGAAACGAGATCGACATAGGAAACGACTGCCGGTACGACTCCGTGCTGGCACGTTTCCTGATTTTCTGCGGAAATGCCAAGGAATGCGTGTTCACCGAAGTACACACAGCAGGCGAGGGAATCCCCGTCGTCACCGTCGACGAGGAGATATACCGGCTGCTTCCGTCGTTCATTATCGGCACTATCGACAAGTTCGCTCAGCTGCCCTGGAACGGAGCTACCTCCACACTATTCGGACGGGTCGAATCGTACTGTGAAAGACACGGATACCGAAATCCCGACCTCGACCGCTCCCACCAGACGCATTGGATGGAACGTGACGCCCACAAATCTCAGGCCAGCCATCCTCCAGCGAGAACACTGCCATCGCTACGACTTCGTCCGCCGGATCTGATCATCCAAGACGAAATGCATCTCGTGACCGGACCGTTGGGCACCATGGCGGGATTGTACGAAACGGCAATCGACCGGCTCGCCACCTGGAACTACAACGGGCGTGAAGTGCGGCCCAAAGTGGTTGCGTCAACCGCTACGACACGAAGAGCCCGTCAGCAGGCCTGGTCGGTGTTTTGGCGTGACCTGCGCATATTCCCGCCTCCAGTGCTTGATGTGCGGCGTTCGTTCTTCGCTGAACAAGTCCGGCCGAGCCCGCAAACCCCCGGACGACTCTACCTCGGAATCTGTGCACACGGAGAACGGCTCAAACAGGTGGAGTTGCGGGTTTTCTCCTCTGTCATGGCCGCTGCCAAAGCCATATGGAACGAACTCGGTGACAACGCCGCCGCTGCAGATCCGTGGATGACCACCGTCGGATATTTCAACTCGGTTCGCGAGCTCGCCGGTATGCGCCGCATGGCCGAAGATGAGCTGCGCACCAAACTCCGCCGTACACGCTTCACCCGTGGTCTCGCCAACCGCCCGACCGTCGAGCTCAAGGAACTCACATCACGTGTCTCCGCAGATGACATCAAATCAATCCTGCATCAGCTGTTTGTCACACACGACCCCGCCAATGCTGAAAACAATGACCGCCCCATCGACCTGTTGTTGGCTACGAACATGATCTCCGTCGGTGTTGACGTGTCACGACTCGCTTCAATGGTTGTAGTCGGCCAGCCCAAAGCCACCGCCGAATATATTCAGGCCACTTCCAGGGTTGGGCGCGATCCCAAAGGCCCGGGCCTGGTGATCACACTGTATAACTGGGCACGACCCCGAGACTTGTCACACTACGAGACTTTCAGCCACTATCACGCTACCTTCTACCGCCATGTTGAATCGCTCTCAGTCACACCATTCTCAGAACGAGCCCTCGACAAGGGCCTCACCGGGATTCTCGTGTCGGCGGTGCGCCACAGCGATCAAAACTGGAATCCGAACTGGTCGGCGCGTAAGATTAACCGCCCAGACCAACGAATAGCCGCGCACGTCCAAGCGATTGCCGAGCGCGCGCAAGGCGTCACCGGCAATATCTTCACTGCTGAGCTAGTAACCGACATGGCCAACAAACGCCTTGATGCTTGGGATCGTGAAGCTGTGCTACGCCCAGAGTTGTCTTACGCTGAGCGCACCGCAGAGGATGTAGCACTGCTCGACAAACCCGAAGCTGGCGACTGGAACATGTGGACTTGCCCGAACTCACTTCGCGATACCGAAGTACAGGTAAACCTACAAATCTTTGAAGAAGACCAAACCTATGAATCCAACACCCATCCCGAGATTATCATAAATCAACCCGACGACACCCCAAGTTCAACCGGTCGTCGTGGCCCGGTTGCAGCCGACACCCGTCCGGTCACGGTTGACGATGAGGATATAGACGAAGCCATCGAAGTTGCCGAAGCCGAGGACCAGGTTGTCAAACGGAGTCGCCGATGAGTTTCAGTCATCACCACAGTGCTGTGTTCGTTTGGTCGAAAGCTTGGACCGCTGAACGGAACTCGATATGAGCCCGGCTGGATCTAAGAAGAGAACACCCAAACAGCGGCGTGTCGGTGGAATCCGTCCATCCCAGATGATCCACACCTACGGTCCGGGAGCGGTCATGGACTTGCCACAGCTGTCGGTTGTGCTTGCGGGCACCGACGAGTGGCGCATCGAACACACAGAACGACTCCTCGAATCCCGACTCCTCGGTGCCGTTCGCTCAGTGCCGGGTTGCCACCGTGTAGCGGAGTTCCGCACTCCACCTTGGCAGGAGGAGACAGCAAGTCCTTTCGATGAGTGGGCGCGCATCGGTGTGCCAGTGCATCCGTTTCCGCGGTGGCTTCGCTGCACACGATGCAACTTGCTCGCGCCTATAGACCGTCGACGTTTCAAGCTTGACATCAACCCTTACCGGCCCGACAAAGCTCGCTACTTCCATGACAAATGTCACGGTCGTCGCCCCAGTGCAGTGCCTGCCCGGTTCTTGATTGCGTGTCCTGCGGGTCATCTCGACGACTTCCCGTGGGAACAGTACGTTCATCGTGACACTCCATGCTCCGCTGCTTCGATCTTGGAGCTAAAGGATGTGGGCAAAGCTAGTCGGGCCACCGATGTGCGTGTTGTGTGCAAAACCTGCGGCTGTGACCGGCTTGTACATGAAGCGTTCGGTCCCGATGCGCTCGAACATCTCCCTCAATGTAGAGGCCGCCACCCTCATTTGCAGCGTTTTGATGGCGGCTGCGGCGAACCGACTCGTGCCTTGCTTCTGGGAGCGTCCAACGCTTGGTTTGCTGTCCATCGTTCCGCTCTTACGATTCCCACAGTTACCGGCGAGATCGACCAGAAAGTCTCAGAACACTGGGACCTCCTTGAAGACATTGAAGATCGCAGCGAACTGAAGTTCATCATCAAACGGCTCAAAAGAGGTGCCGGTGAAAAACCGCTGCGATGGCTTATGCGATATAACAACGGCGACGTGTGGACGGCTATCGAGGATCAGCGTGATCGCAGCAACAGTGAAACAGACATAATTGGCACCAGCGACCTGCGAGGCCCGGAGTGGACGGCTTTCACCAAGGCTGTGCCGCCGAAATCCGATGATTTCAAAGTCCGAGCCCTGGACATTCCCGACGGATTCAAACAAACGCTCGACCATCCTGTCGCCGTCGATCGCCTACGGGAGGTGCAAGCACTGTGTGGATTCACCCGCATAGACGGTCCCAACGAAGCCGACCACGACCGTATAGCGCAAATCTGGGATACCCCGCAGTCATGGCTACCAGCCGCGGAAGTGCGGGGCGAAGGGATTCTCATCAGGCTGTCCGAGAGCAGAGTCGAGCAGTGGGAAAAACAGTACCAGGACAGTGGACGCTACCTGAATTTGCGGCAAGCCACCCAGAAATGGCGAGCACGCCGCAAACTGGACTCAGAGACAGGAATGCCACCAGCCCGTTTTGTGCTGCTGCACACTGTTTCACACCTGCTGATACATCAGGTTGCGTTGGAGTGTGGCTATTCCGCAGCATCGATTCGTGAACGTCTTTACTGCCGCGAGCCCGGCGATGCGGAAGGTCCACCGATGGCAGGAGTGCTGCTTTACACAGGATCCCCCGACTCTGAAGGCACCCTCGGTGGCCTGGTAGCACTAGCCGAACCGGCCCGCCTTGCAGCGGTGCTCCAGGACGCAGTGAACCGTGCTGAACTCTGCTCCACCGATCCCATGTGCGCAAACCACAACGCCGGTGACGTAGGCGACACGCTCCATCACGCTGCTTGTCATGCTTGCTTGTTCGCATCCGAAACATCCTGCGAAGCCAGCAACCGTTACCTTGATCGCGCAGCAGCTGTCCCCATTCTCGGTCACACGGACAACGCTTACTTCACATGAACGATTTACTCACAGACGCTATTGTAGAAGCTGCGATCTACGTTCCCGAAGAACTGCTCACCACAGGAGTCGGTGCAATCGCGGATGTACCTGGATGGTCACCCGCCTCACAGTCTGTGTTGATCGACGCCAACCCCGCCGTCAACTATCGTGAACATGCCCAGAAGATCGCACAGGCATGGGCTCACACCCCGGAGGTGACTGGAGCCACCGTGGCTGCCGCTGCAAGCACTGCAGCCGCAACTGCTGCAACCATGCGAACCGAACACGACACCAGCCTTGTATGGACAGGCCCTTCAACACAAATCGCTGGACTTCGCTCAACAAGGTCAGTACTCACCACGCTCGTCACTAACGCAACGCAAAGTCTTATCCTGGTGTCCTTCACCACCCACGACGTTGGCGAACTCACGGCCAGCCTCGTCGACGCAATAGCGAAGGGAGTTGAGGTGATACTGATCCTCGAAACCCCCGACGATCCTGGAGGTCGGCTGGTCTTCGGACCAGACCACCCGTTCAACCCCATCCAAGACACCGCTAGGTTCTACCGGTGGCCACAGGAAATTCGTGAAGCATTCTTCGCCACAACAGCTCGTCTCCACGCCAAATGCGTGATCGCTGACCAGTCATCCGCTCTGATCACCAGTGCCAACCTCACCAGTGCCGGTATTAACGACAACATCGAACTCGGTGTCCTCATCAAAGCAGGCCCTCTACCGGCAAGACTGAGCCGCCACCTGGAACTATTGATCGAACAAGGCACCCTTGAACCAGCCTGAACACAAGACCTCCAAGCTTTCTACCTTGAGGCACCATCTGTAGCCTGATAGTAGTGGGGAGTGGTTTTTCCGTATGGCTACACGTCTAATTTCATGACAATGAGATCTCGTAGTCTTGTTACTCTCCTCCTCTTCAATTGACGCATATTCAGTTGTTAACATTCATAATTCAACGAACCAACTGGAAACACAAAGCTAAGGCTGTCCCAGACTTGATACGATTTGTGCTGCTGTGTCGCATCCCATTGCTTCTGGTAGTAGTCATCTATGTTAAAGTTCCGGATTTGGGGAACATTCTGGCTCTTGAAGAGGAACGCATCGAAGAGTGAGGACTTTCCGCTTCCATTGGGGCCTAGCAGGACGACAAGGCGGGCAGTCGCGGGTAGTTCCTCCACTCTCAGGTCAGTGAAACGCTTGTAATTCCGTAAGTGGACACTTTTGATTCGCATTTGCTGCTCCACGATTGAGAGTTCTCGTAGACTCATCGTGCAGGCTACGGTGGGTTCGGTGTGGGCACCTTCGGGGGCTGGGGTTATGGTGGGGATCTCTATCTAAGTGTTTTCGTCGTTGATGTTCACTGGTTTACCCATTGCATGTTCTATGGTTTTGATGAGTTGTCTTTTGCGGTGTTCGAAGAATCGGTTGAAGTCGTCTCCTCGTAACGTACTGGCGTCAATAGCGTGTGTTGCTAGTATCTCGTCCAGATGATCCGCGGATATGCCTGCTTTTTTCTCGAGAGTTGAGAGATAGTCGCTGGGAGCGCGGCCACCGATGCTTCTGTTCGTGTCAGACGAAATGGCTGTCTTGTTGACAATGCTTTCGCGGTGGTTGCTGTCAATGCCGTGCTTGTTGCACCACGACTTGGGAAAAATGTGGTGAATATCAACTCGGAACCCCAGAGATGACTCTTTTGAGAGCGTTTTGTGTTTCTGCCAGTCAAGACATCCGTTACGCATGAGGAGAGCATAGATTCCCTTGTACGCGGCGGAGTTGCGTGTTTTCAGGGTAAGAAGACGCGAAGAGTTGAAGCTTGCTGTGGTCACGGTTCCAGGTGCTTCACCATCGTGTTTGATCCAGTCGATGATCTGTTCCAAATCCCGCGCAATACGAGTCTCGATAGCACCACCGTACTGTTCACCGAGCACTCCACACCAAAACCACTGTCGGATGCGCTTGATCGTACCGTGGTTATCGATATCGGCACCAAGAACAACTCTCACAGCAGCCAAAGGCACGAGTTGAGTTCGATACGGTAGATTACGAGCATCGGAAATACCTTCTTCCGCCAAGAAAGTCGCAGCCCATTCAAAGCCCTCAGCAACACGGCCAGCCCACCGCGCGTATTCATCAAGCATAAAACGCAGAATATCCTTACGCTTGCAGGACACGCCTGGAGCGTCGCTCTTTGCACCTGGCCAGTTCCGCTTGCGATCCCAGGTCGCAACCAAGCTTACGGCTTGGAGAAAATCGCTGCTCTTGAGGTTACCCAGTACATCCTTGCGACGGAGTCTGTCCCAATGTTTGTCCCAATCGTTTTTGAGGTTGAAGCCTTCAGAAGCGAACGTCGCTGTGAGTAACTCGAAAACATCAAGTGGTACTCCCCCGGTGTTGACCTTTTCGAATACAGTGCAGACAGCCTCCCGAGGAGTGTCCTTCGTCAAAACGATGACAGGTATCTTGTACCTTTCAAAATGAGTTAGGACTTCTTCCTGGAATCGACCCAATCTCGACATCCGTTCGTGTGTTCCTATCGGATCGATCTGCAGATAATGGAATGTCCACGTCTGCCTGAATGAAACATCAAAGACCCGATTCAGCGGAAATATGTCCGACATGCATTCGCCATTAAGTGTTGATAAGTCATGCACAATGCGCCTACCGAAGTCTCCCCGGACGATACGATCCTCCGGCACCGACAAGATCGCTTCCTCGCGGTCAGACGGATTCGCTAAAGCCTTGTTGATATCAAGGTAATACCAGCGTCTCACTGGTTTACCACGTTGATCACGCGTGTTAACAGGCTGACCCGAAACAAGAGCCTGGAACAAAGAAGTCATCCTCTGCTGACCATCAAGCAACAAACGCTCGGGAGTCGCAAGCGCATTCTCCTCGTCAACACCAGCCAAGGGTTTAGCAGCGAAATTGACATCACCACCAACATCGAGAGCCATCAGAACCCCGATCGGATACCCCATCGAAATCGAAGCGAGCAAACTAACGATACGATCGTCATCCCATTTCCATTCCCGCTGGAAATCCGGCAACTGGATCTTTCCGTTACCGATATTTCTCATCAAATAGCTAAGATCATGCTGAGGACTCTCAAAAGACATAAACAATCCCTCCAGGTATCAAACGGTAGTAGGCCAGACTATTCTAACCGACGTAAGGATACTCGCGACCACGCCGATAAATAGCTCTGGTTCTCTGGTTCTCCTGTGGTCGGTTACTTGCGGGGGCCGTAGGATCTAATTGCGGTTGCCAGCCTCTGAAGAAAAAGGCTGGTTACATGCGATGACCGTAGTGAGCGATGAGAACACCCATGATCTGTCGGCCTCAGCGGGTTAGCAATCTGTTCGGAAAGTCAAGGTGCTGAAGCACGCAGGAATGCCCTAGCAGGAATGCCCTAATCGTGAGTTGGTACTATGCCAGAATCACAAACTATCGGTTGTGCGGCTGCTGCGACGTAACCGTATCGCGGCTAGAAGTGCTTCTTCACTAAACAAGCTGAAGTGATAGAACTACGCCAGCACCGCCGTCGGGGTGCGGCGTGGATCGGACACGAAATCGCCTTTAGTGGCTTCCACAGTGCAGAAGATCCTCAACAACGCTGGCCTGGGTCTGCTCAGACGCGCCGGTCGTGCCACACGGACACCCCCAAAACGTTACGTACGCGAACGACCCGGTGAGCTTGTTCACGTAGACGTCAAAAAACTAGCCTCCATACCAGACGGTGGGGACTGTCGAACGCTTCCACCGGATCCTACTCGAAGAATGGGCCTACACGCGACCCTGGACCTCACAAAAACAACGCACAACAGCCCACAAAGGCTTCCAGCACTACTACAATCAACACAGAACCACAGCACACTCAAAAGGGGCCACCTCCGCATCCACCATCGGATACAACCCATGCGAAACACACAATTAGCAACTTGTTCATCGGGGGGAACAGTCCAGCTAGTTCCAGCAAGCTCACTCCTTTTCTGTCGGATTTACCTGGTGCCCTGCTCATACCCCTATAGCACACACGGGGTATGACACTAAAGCTAACAAGAAAAATCCGATAAACCCACTACCCACAGAAAACCTCATACACTCATTTCGTCTAACTAAATATGTTTAGACCTAAATATATAATCCCCATAAAAATTAGTACGATACTGAGGATCAATAGCATGATGCTGAGATGCAACAGCCACCGAACCTTTGTTATCACTTTGCCGACTCTCTCTTTGACCTCTTTGACGGAGGACTTTAACCACTCTCCGATAGAAAGAAGCTCCCCTGCCTTTGAGCCTCCCCCCCCCCCCCCCACAACTTTGTCCATAGTGCTTTCAGACGCATATGTTTTTCTCCTTGCAGCGGTTGTGAAACAACTCATCAATCTTTGTTGGCCTATAGTCCCTAGAATCTCCCGTGGATGACACTCGAGAAGTTCGTTGTGAACATGCTGTTAGCTACATCATCTGTGGACGTGCGATCAAATGTCACAGAGGATCCTTAAATAGAGAGAATAACAATAAAAACAGTTGAATCATGAATAAGATTCTAAAATATTAGAATATCTTAGAGTGAACTCATCAGGTCTCGGTTAATAGATTATGGATGGAGATGAACGATGTCTATACTGGCTGGAGTAGAGCGGTTACAACTCACAGCGTGGGCGGGCCAAGTATCGGTGAACTATAAACTGCCACCTCTCATCCGACAGTCGATCTTGGAGGCCACACCGGGTTTGGTAGAGATCGATATGTCTGCGAGTGAAGGGACTGCACAGTCGGTATGGGATGGCATCGTGAGATCGACGAAGGCCACATCGTGGGTGCCTGCCGGATTATCGCTTGTGGGAGATCTCCGTGAGCAAGAATGTTATACAGAAGACATCCGCTGACTAGACGAGAACTCGCGGCCGAGTATTCGCGTGAGGCAAAACGTATGGGATCTCAGTGGCCGCGTACAGCAACGATCTTGCGGACGCTAGCAGATAGCTATGAAATGGAAGCCCGTAAGGAGGATGAAGAAGCGAAGTGCTTTCATTCTGGCCTGGAATGATCAGAGTTTGAGCTGTTAGGCATCTCTACGACTGTGAGCTTGCACGCTTTCGTTGATGAATCCGTTCGTGGCCATGAATACCTTATCTGTGCAACGCTTATCCCCGCAAGCGAGCTTGTGGACACCCGCCGGACTCTGCGGTCACTGAGAATCCAAGGGCAACGGCGCATTCATTTCCGCCATGAAAACAACAAACGGCGACGATTCCTTCTCTCCAGGATCACTGCCCTCGGCTTGAACTCAATGCTCTGCACAACAGTGGACCGCGATCAGATCGCTGCCCGCGCTGTAACACTTGAAGAGATGGTCGCTCATCTGAGCTACTGTGATGTGACACGGCTGGTTTTGGAATCTCGTCGTAGTCAGGACAACCGAGATAGGACAATCATCCACAGAGTCTTGCGACACAAAGGGCGGCCGCCTTTCGAGTACTCCCATCTTGAAGGAGCCAGTGAACCTCTGCTCTGGGTGTCTGATGCTGTGGCCTGGGCATGGGGTCGAGGTGGACACTGGAGACAGACGCTAAGAGATGCAGGTGTGATGTCTCGTGTGTGGCGAGCTTAGTCCACGAATCAGTTTCGATATAGTCGATCCGGTTCGACAAATCCGGCTGGACACGCAAAACCCGGCCGCCCACCGTCCGGAGGGGAGCCGGGCCTACTTCCGCAAGCTAATGCTCTCGGCAACACCAAGTATACCAAAAACAACGAACGCTTCAACAGTAGCTACACGAAGAAGAATCCTACGCTGAAGGCTCAATGCTGATAACGGTTCTACCGTGTGAGATTCTGCCATATGACCCATAAAGCCCGCATGCTGACTTCAGGGTGGGCTGCCGCTACCGTTGCCGGGTGTGAGGCCTCTTAACCGCCTGGGCGCAATACCTCAAGATTCAATAGATCTTGCCCAGTGTTGGCAGTGTTGGCACTCAGGGTTGCTGCAACTCGGGGAAATAAGCCGTGTAGAAGCCTCGATCTCGCGTGAGGAAGGCATCTGCTGCGACGATACCATGCGCTCCTATCAAAAAATCGGTGATGATCCGTGTTCGAGGGCCACCAGATTCACGGTATCGCTGCCAGCGCAGCCCCGCTTCATAGGCGATCTCCTTATTGATCGGGGAAAGAGAGACGCTGATCTCACGCAAGGCCGAGTCCAACACAGCCTGTTCACCGAACGCCGGAACCAGCTCAGCATAAACGATATCGCATATGACGACGGTTCCCATATCGCAAATTCTGCGTAGCTGTTGCATTGACTCCAGACCATGAGTCTTGTCTGCTGTGAAGACATCGAGCAACATATTCGTGTCAACAGCCGTGATCACTGTCCCCGGATATCCTCAATATAATCGTCAACATCCACTCCATCAACAACCACACCGTCGAGGATGCCGTAGACACGCTCCACTGGATGCTGAGCTGATGTCCGCTTCTGAAGCAGTAGACCCTGTTCGGTGGGAATGATATCAACCTCCGCTTCGTGATCCAAACCGAAGCGGTCTCGCAGAGACTTGGGGATCGTTATTCGACCTCGCTCGGATATACGCACAATCCTTTCCACTTGCTTCCTTCCTCATGACACCGCATGAACAGTGACCTAATGAGATTATACCGTGGATCTCCACGGGTGGATACCCTCTTATTTCGTGTCATCGCAGACATACCATCATAGTAGACGCAGCCCAATTCACAGCCACCAACTTTTAGGGTTCTACCTCCTCCATTGTTTAGCGAATACTGTGAGCCGTTTGGAACGCTTGGTGAGCACCTGGTAGGAGGTATGCCGTAGAGTGTCAGACATCACGGAGAAGACCCGTTGTATGAGCTCCAGTGGTAGCTCAGGATGGAAGAGATCACTCTCTTCAAAGCAGCAACCAGTTGGATGTGTCACGTTCACAGCTACTGTTGCTGCGAGTTTTGGAACGCTGTCCTAGCGATTCGCACAAGTATGCAGGATTGGTGTTGTGGCAGCAGATTCTACGTTTTGATTTTCAGCCGAAGCCGACACTTGTATCCAACCTACCGCCGCAACTGCGCATATCTGATAGTGGCTACGACTCATTTCTTCGCCAGGAAAATGATGGTGAGATACAGATGAACAGTTTAGTGCAAGCTTGGATTGATGTTGCCCCGGTACATCTCTTGGAGATCGCCTGTGAACATATCACAAGAGCTTTCCAGCAACTCGCATCTTTCCATCTCAATAGTACAGAGAACCTATCTGACAGAATGTCTTTTAAGAGAAGTGCTATTGAGCGACACTCACAAGACAGCATCAGAACAGTCGCAGATGATGTGATCGACTTCGCTCGGGATTCTCTTATCCGTCTGATCGTGGTCGATCCTCAAGATGCTAGACTATGGATTGACAGGGCTTTGAAGTCCGATGTGCCGTTGCTCCGGCGTATTGCAGTGCACGGCCTCGAACACGATGCCTCGCGATCTGCTGATCATCGCATGCAGATGATAGTAGAGCTCAACCTGTTAGACGATATCCACCTCCACCATGAGGTATATCATCTGATGGCTGAATTGGTACCCACGATATCTGCTGATGCTCTTGATCGTTTTGTGGATCATCTGCTTGCTAGTTGGAGACAGTATGACGGGGAAAACAGAGATGTCTAGAATAGAAGCGTACTCGGTCTTTAGTGTCCTTCGCTGGATACAGGAGCATACGCATACAGACGGCAGTGCACCTGGAGCAGAGGAAAACATGTCCGCTGATAGACGGCACACCAGTGGACGACGTTCCAAATTAGAGCAGGCACTTGCCGAGATCAGGGAAAAGTATCCAGATTTCGAGGACTCCTCTCATCCTGATTTTCATATTTGGAGAGGAGAATCTGGTCAGGTTGCTCCCCTTTCGATCATACCGGTCGAGGAGTTCATCAGTTTGATCAACTCCGATACGACTAAAGCACTAGAGATATTCTTGTCAGCACCGGATGCGAGTCCCCTATCAGATTTCTGGTATGACGCTAAGCATTCGATCTCAATGCTCACCACCGAAGACACGAAAGCATCCTTGAAGTTACTGGCAGCTCTGATAGAAGACAGATCCGACATTCTAGATAATCACCGGAAGTTCGTGGTTGTAGAGGCCGTTTTGGAAGCATTCGGTAGTATATCCCTTGACTGCGAACAATTCGAGCAGCTCCGCAGACACATGCGAATCCTCCCAGACATGCTGGATACCTCCGAAGCGCAAAGGATATTCAAATTGCAAAGGACATTCAAATTGTGGGCTGAAATCATTCGCCGACAAGTCAGCACTGCTCGTGACAGTCTGGATATCATCTTCCATCGGAATCTGCGTGGGGCCGCTACAGATCTTTGGAAAATGATCATATCGAACCCTATAGGACCGGTAGTCACTGATGAGATATCGCCGCCTACATGGGATCCACTCATGGACGCGATCAATCATGCTGTCGGTGTGATCACTCAGTTCTGGATGGAATCAATAGCCATAGAATGCTCACAGGCCCGTGCTGAATGGTCTGGATTGCCACAAGACGTTCGATCTCACTTGGAAGACATGTTGAACGCTCCGCGGGAAGCCAGTCGGATGGTTGAGGTCATACTGGTAACTAGGTTGCAGTTGCTGGACAGTGCGGACTCTGCGTGGACGGAAAAGCATGTGCTGCCTTTGCTCGACTTTGAGATTTCATCCGCTGCAAATGGCCAGCCTGACAGCAAGCCGCAAGACGACAGGGCATGGAGATGTTGGAGTGCTTATCTGTATTGGGGAAAGCCAAACAATAGACTGCTTGAAGCCGGTCTCGACAGAATGTACCTAGAAGTCACCCGACGTGTTTGTGGTGGCCACCCCGATCAGGGCTCAGAACCATCTCCACTTGGCCGGTCCGCTAAAATAAGCCTCCTCCGCTCTCACCTGCTTGGCATATGCATGTACTTTGATCAACTCATCCGCAAGCCGGAGTGGCTTCTTGAGCTTACATCAGCATTGTCAAATGAAAACAGGGTGCTCTTCATCTGTGCTATGAGTGAAACCTTCACCGAATTGGATGACAACGCCATCAACCAGGTATGGGATGGCTGGCTCAAACAATACTGGCAACAACGATTGCAGGGTATCCCAGACCAGCTGCAAAGCCTTGAGGCAGGTGCTTTTGCCGAACTGACAGTGAAACTGGGATCAAACACTCTGGAAGCCATCCGGATGTCCTGCGAACGCCCTGCTAGTCTACGGGCTCAAAACAAACTGCTGTACAACCTGAATGAATCTGAGATTGTTGAAAAGAATCCCGATGAAATAGCACGACTCCTGCTTCATCTTTGTGAACACACAGACGCCGACTGGAACGTCAGTCTGTGGTCTCCTAGCCGCCGCCTATTAGGCAAGTTGGTTCGCCGGCTTCATGGTCGTGCATCCGACGAACTCGTAGGAGGTATCATCAACAGGGCGATGGAGCTTGGATGCGCTGATGCCCATTCGTGGCTCTCTACACCCGCTAACTCCACTAAGCCCACAAGATAACAACCCAAGCACAGTCCACGCCGTTTACGATAGTGAAGTGTTTTCGGTTACTGTGCACTCCGCGCACTTGCCATGTTATTCGGGGGTGGCCTGAGTGTCTCCAGCCGCAACCAGTGAGCTCATTACCTGTGGTGCCAACCCCGCTGCCACCGTGTTTATCGCTCCATCAGCACCTGAGTCTCAACAGCCGATGCTGCCCAACCCTGACACGTTCGGCACTTACCTATCATGCTCACCCCACTACCCCCTCAACCCGGATACAACGTCCACGGTCATCACACCTAGAGCCGTTTCGGACTCTGATGCGAACTTGGAAGACGCCACCGACACACACACAGCGTTGTGACCAATATCCATCAGCTTGCCCAACGAGTTGATCACTGGCTTACGAATTTCGCTGAAGATTTCTCTGATCTGATCCTCATTGACGAAGGCCACCACAACGCCGCTCCGAAGTGGCAGACAGTATTCGATTGTTTTCCCGACGCGAAGATCGTAAGTTTCCCAGCAAGTTCGCCACTGAACAAACCCGATCCGAGATTGAAAGTAGTCGTCCTCAACATTTGGAGATCACTGGAAACAGGCCACAAACTCTGCAGCCCATCCAGTTGGTATGATAGAGAATAATGTCGTGCTCCAGATCGATACCCGGAAGAAATGAGAAGAAGATAACAACTATACGCACTTTATCAATGTTTGCTGTATCGATGTTGCTCGCATCGGGGTGTAGTGCTGATGATGTTGTGACACGGCAAAACGAGTCAGAGGCCGAAACGGGAATTGAGGAAACGGGAACTGAGACTGAGTCTGAAGCTGGTCTGCTCAAATCACAAGATATTGACTCCGATACAGCTTCTGAGCAACCAACCACAACTACTTCTGATACTTCTGAACGACCAACCACGACCGCCGTTTCTGAACAACCAACCACAACAGCTGTAACTGATTCGGATACCGAATTCGTGGAGATATCCGAGCCAGTTGATGTGTCGGGTGCTTTCAACCCTGCTTTCGACGGTGGGGGCATCATCTCAGCCGGTAACGGCGGTGTGTGCGCGCTGCGGGTTGACAACACCATCGCTTGCTGGAACAAACAAGGTGATGGCCAAGACAATCCGCCTGACGGTGTTTTCATCGGTGTTAGTACAAACAATCACACCTCCTGTGCAGTGCGCAGTAACAGAACCATCACGTGTTGGGGCTCTGACTCCTACAATGAGGCTGACGTTCCCGATGGGGAGTTTGTAGCAGTGACTGTCGGTGGTTTCCATGTGTGTGGGATTCGCATAGATAGGACAGTCGCTTGCTGGGACATCCGATTTCGGGACGCAATCGATGAATCCACCGATGTGCTCGTCGATGAACCCATCGAAGTGCCTTCAGATGAGTTCGTAGCAGTCAGTGCGGGTCATAATCACACGTGCGGAGTGCGCATCGACAGAACTGTCACCTGCTGGGGCTACAACCACAATGGAAGCACAGATGCACCGAGTGGGGCATTCACCGCTGTCACAAGTGGGCGTGAGCATTCATGTGCGTTGCGCATTGATCGCACCGTAGCATGCTGGGGTAGCGGCGGTAGCAAGTATGTGGTCAGGGTTCCAGATCACGAATATCTTGCAATCAGCGCAGGCGACTATCACACTTGTGGCGTGCGCATTGATCGCTCTCTTATTTGCTGGGGTTTGATTTCCGATGGGGTGGCTGAAGTGTTCAGTGGCGAGTACGTGGCTGTCTCTACGTACAGGACCCCCGATTTCAGGATCGGCGGTTGTGCGCTGCGCACGGACGGTACCATCGATTGCGTTGACATTGACGCACCAAGCGGGCAATTCGGCCCAGGCATCCTCGAACTCGATTCCGAACTCGGTGGCGAATCAGCGGTCGAAGACACAGAATGGGATTTTCTCGATGTGTCCGTCCCAGCGACTGACGGAGGCGAATTCATCGCTGTCGGCGAGACCTACACCTGTGTGCTTCGCCAGGATAGCACCGTCAGTTGTGAGGGCTACTATCTGTACTACACCCATGATTACGATGAAGTGGTCGATGCTGTCGCACCTGAGGGACATTACACCTCTTTCGCTGCTGGCTGGAACCACACGTGCGCTTTGCACATCAACCGTACCATCAACTGCTGGGATCCCAATTTCTCCGAGGTGCCAGATGGACAATACAGCGACATTACCGCAGGTCGGTATCATTCATGTGCGCTGCGCACCGATGACACCATCGTCTGTTGGGGTTTAGCGGACGATAAACGAACCGATCCACCATCCGGCAGTTACACCGCCGTTGCCGCAGGCGCTGAGCATACATGCGCTTTACGTGTCGACCTTACTATCACCTGTTGGGGTGACGGCGAGAACATCAGGAGTCAAATCAACGCTCCTGTTGTTGGCCGGTTCATCGATGTAGCAGCCGGTGGCTACTATTCGTGCGCTGTAAGAATCGACTACACCATTGATTGTTGGGGCAACTACCCCGACCCCGACAACCCCTCAAACGACTGGGCTAGACCACCCGATGGGTACCATACCGCTGTAGCCATCGGCTACGATCATTCCTGCGCGTTGCGAATTGATCGCACTATCACCTGCTGGGGCTACAACACATACGGCCAAACAAACCCACCTGATGGACAATACACCGCGATCACCGCCGGATCTCGCGTTTCCTGCGCACTCAGTATCGAAGGTACCGCCGTCTGCTGGGGCAACAATAGCGACGGGCGGGCAAGCACTCCCGATGGACAGTACACCGCAGTGTCAGCAGGCGGTAACTACTTGTGTGGTTTGCGCACCGACGGTATCGTCAACTGCTGGAGCGACAACTACCACGGCAAAGCAGACCCACCCGACGGGCAATACACCGCTGTGGCCGTTAGCAGATACGATGACTTCTCCTTAAATGAAGGCACCCATTCATGTGGTCTGCGCACCGACGGTACCATCAACTGCTGGGGAAACAACTACCACGGCAAAGCAGACCCACCCGACGGGCAATACACCGCTGTAACGACCGGAGACAGCCACTCATGTGCTCTGCGCACCGACGGTGCCATCAACTGCTGGGGTAGCAACATTTGTGCCAGTAACTGCTGGCACCCAGAGTACTACGGTCAGGCAGAATCACCCGATGGGCAGTACACCGCAGTGTCAGCAGGCAGCTCACATACCTGCGGTCTGCGCACCGACGGTACCATCAACTGCTGGGGCGGCGATTACAACGGTCTAACAGACCCACCCGACGGGCAATACACCGCTGTGGCGGCAGGAGACGGCCACTCATGTGCTCTGCGCACCAACGGTGTCATAACCTGCTGGGGCGCGAACCATTACGGAGCAACAGAGGCACCCGACGGACATTTCCTCGCTGTCGCCGCCGGCGATGGACACTCCTGCGGACTCAGAACCAACCGTACCATCAACTGCTGGGGCAAAGACGACTATGAGACAGACCCATCCGATGGACAATACTCCGCTGTATCAGCGGGCAGCTCACGTGCATGCGGTCTGCGCGCCGACGGTCTCATAACCTGCTGGGGATTCTTGGCGGACATCGTGTGGACACCAGGTGAGATCGGTATTCTACGTTAAGAGAATTGTCGCAATCACTACCGGTGTCCTGGGATCACGAAAAGCATCGGTGATTCGTATGAAAGCATCAGAATGATGTTCTGAAGGCAAACGATAAACGTCCAGTCATTCTTGCCTTTGGTCAATCCCACAGCACGAGCACACAAAATATAGTCAGCACCGTAGTCTCTGCTGGAAACATCGGGAAACTCGGTCGCACCGTCAAGATCGCCACAGAGCTCGTTAGCATTAGCCGGGGTTTGTGCCAACGACGATGTTTCTACCATCACAGAACCCCGCTAACAACACTAGAACAGCTATCGCATGTGCCACACCCTTCAGGATCGAACAAGACATGATTCTCATAGTATGCTCCAATGTAATCTGTCGTCCCAACCGGTTCATCCTTCGGGCGTCTCGGGCCAGACGCATCAGCTTTCACTCGTGGTGAACACCAGCCACCCTGTATCCTTGCATCAAGCAGAATGTAAGGAGGAATGTTATGGACATTCCAGCGACAATCACATCAAAAGGCCAGGTGACGATTCCTAAACCGGTGCGTGAGGCACTGTCTTTATCAACCGGGGATCAGATCATGTTCAGAGTCGAACAACATCGAGCGATCATCGCCCGCACCCCCGACTTGCTAGAGATGGCCGGTATCGTGGAGGTACCAACAGACAAACGTAGCGCGAAATGGAGCGATATACGCCGAACCACACGGAACCGGTGGGCCGAACGGGCACGATGACAGCCCTGCTCGATACCAGCATACTCATCCGACACCTCACAGGCGATCCCCCTGAACTAGCAGCACGGGCTACTACCTACCTCGCTACCACGAAGAAACTTATCCTAGAAGATCTGATCTTAGCCGAAGTTGTCTACGTACTCGAATCTTTCTACAAGGTTCCCCGAAACCAAACGGCCGAACTCGCACGATCCATATCGACATTCCGCAACATCCAAACCGCCGACCTGACACTGCTGATGCGAGCTGTCGAGATCTACGAGATCCACCGAATCGACTTCAGCGACGCATACATCGCCGCAGTAGCCGAAACCACCGGTGTCCGTAACATCGCGTCATTCGACCGGAGCATCGACCGAATCCCCACAATCAGCCGCATCGAGCCTTAACACCCCTTCAACCCAGATACAACGTATGCGGTTATCACACCTAACAGGAGATCATTGAAAGTTCGCAAGATATGATATAATTCGCTACCTCATGCTATATACTATGCTAAACTGTGCATTAGTTCACTAGCCATATGAGGAGGATCAGAGATGGCTGAGGTGCGAATATTCACCGATGAAGAGATAGTGAATGAGGTCAAACGTGTCGTTGCAGAAGAACACTACACTCTTGAAGATTTCATAGCTGAAGGAAAAGACGATACTTTGACGAACGCTCGGCTGCGGGAGCTTTGGCTGATCTACCAGGATTGGGTTATATAGCTGTGTCTGAGATGTCGCTACAGAAAGCGGCCAAAGAGTTCGCAGACAAACTCAACAACCTTGTGGACTCGACTATCCATACAAATATGCAGTTTGTTATAGACACCACTGGAAGTAATGACCACATGATAGTTCATACTGCTAGAAGCGGGACACCTCGCTTCAAAGAACTTCCGCTGATTCGCGAGGACGAAGATCCCAATGTGCCAGCGTTGCTGCTGCATGTCAAATTTATTGTTGAGATGGACGACGAAAACACCCGACTGCGGGTCGAGCGTTCAACTATTAGTCTTTGGGTTGACATCACAAGAGGCCGGAAAAAGCCACGGCCGCTGGTGCGTGTGGAATACGACCGTCGCAGAAACACCAAGGACGGGGCTGCTGCACACGTGCATCTCCACGCCAATTCACCGGAGATGGCTTGGATATACGGTTCTAGTGGCCAGCCAGCACCAGATTTATACTCATTACACTTTCCTGTGGGAGGCCAGCAGTTCCGCCCGACGTTCGAGGACTTTCTGCTGTTCCTTGAACGTGAGAAGCTCTATACCAATTTCAAACAGGGCTGGAAGACAGCCGTGCTGGCCTCGCTCCAAGAATGGAAACACGCTCAAGCTGCCTCAACCGTGCGACATTACCCTCACACAGCAGCCGAAACACTCACAAGACTCGGCTACCTGTGACACACAGCGAGCGACCACATATCCCAACAAACCACTAGTACTTAACCCACATCTGGACAAACAAGACACTCATCAAATAACCCGAGCCGACCAGCAACCCGTCAATGGATCAGCGTGGTCAGCTCTGGTCAGGTGAAACCACGGCTTGTCGAATCTTCCAATGCTCGCGCTGTCTCTTCAAAGGATCTGTTTAACCAGTTACGGATGCCGAATTCAGACGATACAGTTGTTCCGGCCGCTCCAATCGTATTAGCTGGAACAGCACTTGACATAGCCCTTCGTTCCGCGATCGAGGAGCTCAGTCTCACCATCTCCAAACAGCCAAGCATCGATGCCTACACTGAAGTACTCCTCCTCCCTATTGATGTACTGACCAAACAAGCATCAAGGACACACCCTAGATCGCGAAGAGCCGTAAAGTCAGCACACCGAACCCTAAGCCGATCACATCGACGAGCCCTCCGTGGTTGAGGTTTCACCTATGCCGCGCCGAGGCAGTTGTGGTGTCATTCGGGCACGCCCCGATTTCGAACGCCGTCGTCGCTGTGGAAGGGATCTCGACGACATTGTGCAACGTTTTGAGCAGCTGCCTTGCTCGACCAGCGTGAGCCCGACGATATTGTCGGTTACAACGAGTGCGGTTTATCGTCGTGAATGTAGTCGACAAATTGATCCGCAGTTCGTGTGATCCGGGTTTGCTGCGGCCTCGATAGATGAGATCGCTTTTATAGAGACGGTTGCTTCACTCCTCAATGAGACACATACACCATGCTAGGATGCTGATTGAAATCGATTCTGCTGTGCATCGGAGCATCTAGATGTCTGAAATTATATGCTCCATAAGCCAATCAGGTATGGACGGAGAGCCTTCGGTATGTGTTGTTTCGAAGTGTCGAGGTGTTTCATTCGGGAGTTCAAATAGAGGACGAATTCCTGCTTTTGTTAACTCTTCTCTCTCGCGTCTTTCGGTTATTTCAGCCCTGTATTCTGCTGCTTGTTTACGTGCTTGCTCGAAGACCGATGACATGATCCGAACGCCAGCGTCATGATCGGTGGCAAATACCAGTACGTACACTGGGACTCCACGTTCGTTGCCCATTTCTATTGTGAGTGTCCTGTTATAGCCCAGCACGTTTTCAAGCCTATAGCGGAATAATTCCGTATAAAGCTCTCGTGTTTCAGCAGCAGTGAGCTCCTGATGACTTCTCTTCTCATGAATATGTTTCCAAACCCTTGATCCGTAGAATTCTGTTACAGAAGACGATAGTTCCTCATCTAACCCCATTGCTGAATCCCATCCTGCTAGCCTTGGGATTGTTGTGTGAGGAAGCAGAATCAGCATCTCTGCCTTTGTTTTCGCATTTGCATGTTTGAATGATGCTATTGAATTCTGGTTTTGTTTCCAGTGCCCGTACTGTAGACCCAGGAAAACGTCTCGAGGTCAAAGTGCTTTTTACTTTCAATCCAATACGGCAGTAGCGCAGATCGATGACTCTTGTTCAATCGTTATGAACTTTGAATAGTGGGCATATCGTCATGGTATGAACCGTTTAGTTCACGTCCGTTCGCTTTTGAGGTTCGACCTCCCCATTGCTTGAAGAAGAAAGCTACTCCTGCGGCTGCACACTGATCGCGTAGATCAATAACCCATTCTTCTCGTAGAGGACGGGCGTTGTGGCCACTTTCACCGCCTGCGATAAGCCAGTGAATCGATGAAAGATCAAGATCCGGGAGTGCCTCCAGCAAGGGCTCGGCACTGATGAAACGCACCGCGGCATCAACGGAGCGCAGATGGTCGATTCGGAAGGCGTAGCGTTTCGACTCGACGCTTACACCCATCCAAATATTGGACGACCAGTTCAACTTGTCCGCCAGCAGAGTTAGACGTTTTGACCGTTTTGTGAGGATCTGATAGGTGTGTCTCGAAGTGTCGGTCATGACACCGAAAACACGTTGAATGAACTCTAGCGGCACATCTGGGTGGAAGAGATCGCTCATGGAGTTAACGAAGACCACACGTGGTGTTCTCCATCGATACGGTCGTTCCAGCAGGTCGTCGTGTAGTGTCAGTTTGAAACCGGGGCCACTGGAGTTGGGATCACCGTCGTTTTGGTATCTGATGTTGCCCATCGCGTTGAGGCGTTTCGCCATGGTGAGCGCGTAGCAGTTGTCACAGCCGGGTGAGACACGGTTGCATCCAGTGGTGGGGTTCCAAGTTGTTTCGGTCCATTCAATGCCCGTACGATCAGCCATGCTTTCTATCTCTCCTCTCCTGTTCCCCATCAGACTTACTAAAGATTATCTACTCAGCAGTGTAATGAGGGGTGTGACACACGCAGCGTATGTTGGAGGTCTGCAAGCTCCTTCCCACCCCCGAACGCATGGTGTAATGAGGGGTGTGACACACGCAGCGTATGTTGCTGGAGTACCTGTGGCAGGCCTCCAGCACCGACACCCATCGCCTGTTGCCTATCACAGCTGTGACGTGCATTCGAGCAGCTGGTGGTGAGCTACCCCGTGGGTTCTGTCACAGGGGTTGCCTACAATCTGACAGTAACGAGTGACCCACATAATCCAGAATTGAGACCTTAAGCAAGGATGCTCTGAGAAATGACACAGTGGAGACTTAAGATGACAAAGGCAAAAACATTGGAAACGAAAACGATAGAGGCAGAGGCACTGAAACTGCTACAGCAGCTGACCAACAACTCCGACAGCGTGTTCCGGCCCGACCAGCTGGAGTCGATTCTGGCTCTTGTCAGAGACCGCAAGCGAGTGCTTTTGGTGCAGCGGACCGGCTGGGGCAAGAGCGCGGTTTATTTCATCGCTACACGACTGCTGAGAGAACGGGGCTTCGGTCCTACGTTGCTGGTGTCGCCGTTGCTGGCGTTGATGCGCAACCAGATTGAGGCTGCCAAGCGGGTAGGGGTTCTAGCTGTCAGCATCAACAGCACGAATCGCGATGAATGGCGTGAGCTCGAAGAACAGATCAACGAGGACAGAGTAGACGTGTTGTTGATCTCACCGGAACGGTTGGCGAACCAACGATTCCGCAAGAAAATGCTACCGATCGTCGGTCGGCGTAGTGGTATGCTGGTGATCGACGAAGCCCACTGCATCTCCGACTGGGGTCACGATTTTCGCCC
The DNA here is from genome assembly GCA_028820455.1 of Acidimicrobiaceae bacterium. Lineage (GTDB taxonomy): Bacteria > Actinomycetota > Acidimicrobiia > Acidimicrobiales > Aldehydirespiratoraceae > JAAXHB01. The sequence goes on along the minus strand of JAPPJC010000057.1, from coordinate 46,342 downwards.
CGACTATCGGCGTCTGGTGCGGGTGCTGGAACTGCTACCAGCTGGGGTGCCGGTACTGTGTTGCACAGCCACTGCCAATGACCGGGTTGTCGATGATGTGAAAGCTCAGCTGGGAGCGGATTTTGTGTCTATGAGGGGGCCACTTGCTCGTCGGGGTCTGCGACTTCATGTACTGAAGAAGCCGTCTCAGGAGGAGCGGCTCATGTGGCTCGCCACCGTCATCGGGGAACTGCCTGGCACCGGTATCATCTACTGCCTGACCGTCGCCGACACCGAACGGGTCGCTGCCTGGCTTGAATCCAGAGGAGTGAATGCAGTGCACTATAGCGGTAGTAGCGGCAACGAGGACAGGGAAATCATAGAACAGGAATTACTGTCGAATGAGGTGAAGGTTGTGGTGGCCACATCGGCTCTGGGCATGGGATTCGACAAGCCCGACCTCGCGTTCGTGATCCACTACCAGTCCCCGGGCTCGCCTGTGGCTTACTACCAGCAGGTTGGGCGTGCCGGTCGTGCTCTTGCGGAATCGTGGGGTATCCTGCTGCGGGGAAGTGAGGACACAGACATCCAGGACTATTTCATAGACTCGGCTTTCCCTCCGGCTGATCTTGCAGAGCAGGTGGTGAGATTGATGGAACATCGGGCTGTGTCCATGTCGAATCGGGAGTTATTCAAAGAAGTGAACGTCAGACAGGGTCAGCTCTCGGGTTTGTTGAAGATCCTTGAGATAGAAGGAGCTGTTGAACGAGACGGCAGTCGATGGTTGCGCACGTTGTCACCGTGGGAGTTCGATCATCAGCGGGTCGCTTCGGTCACAGCACTGCGTAGAACAGAACAGCAGCAGATGCTTGATTATATAGATAGCGACCAGTGCCGTATGCAGTTGCTGCGTGCCTACCTCGATGATCACGATTCAGAGCCGTGCGGGATTTGCGATAACTGCACCGGCGAGAACTTGGATCGGCTCTTCGACTCGGCCTCTGTGCAGCAGGCCGTTGACTTTCTACGCAAGTCCGAGCGGATTATCGAGCCACGCAAGAAATTCCCAGACTATGGGAACATCCCAGATGAGTACCGTCTTGAAGAAGGGCGTGCTCTCTCCAGGTGGGGTGACGGCGGATGGGGTCAACTCGTGCGTACAGACAAACAGCACGACGGCAAGTTCAGTGACCAGCTGGTGGATGCGGCGTGCAATCTGATCCGAGACCGCTGGCAACCCGACCCGACACCCGAGTGGGTAACGTACGTGCCTTCACTACGTCACCCCGAACTGGTTTCGGATTTCGCATCGCGGCTCGCGCCGTCGCTCGGGCTAGATTGTATGGATGTGCTCATCAAAGTCAGGCACACCCAGCCCCAAAAGACGATGCAGAACAGTCAACAGCAGTACGATAACGTGCGGGGTGCGTTCAAGATCAGGAATGACCGGTTGAGTGGCAACAAGACCAACAGTGAACTACCGACCGGTGCTGTGCTTCTGGTGGATGACATGGTTGACTCTCGTTGGACTCTGACCGTTGTCGGTTCGCTGTTGCGTCAAGCAGGCTCGGGCCCGGTTTTCCCATTCGCTTTGGCGGACACCGCTGGGAGGTCGGGCCGATGACACACGACAACTCGCTTGCTACTATCCTGCTTGTCAGCCGCCTCAGTGCCAAAGGCCTGCAACCGTTGAAGCCGTCTGAGTTCTGGAAACTACTTGATCTCATCGGACCGGGATCTGATTTGTTGCTCGGTCAGCAGCAGCTCAAGCCTGAGTCCAGTGCGGATAACAGCACAGCAAACGAAGAACAGGCCCACGCGGGAAAGAATCCGGGTGTGCTGTTGGGCTGCGACGAGGAACAGCTCATCGGAGATTACAACCTGCCCGGGAACCTCGCCAAGCGTATCACAAAACTCATCAACCGGGTCACGGCTCTGGCTTTCGAAGTGGATCAGCTGAACCAATCGGGCATCCGAACGCTCACGGCTTTCGATGAGGACTACCCTCAGACGTGGCTGAAGCGGCTTGGAACTAAGGCACCGCCACTGATACATGCCGCTGGTGCTATAGATCTGCTTGACACTCCCGGGTTGGGAGTAGTCGGCAGCCGTAACGTGTCCGAAGCAGGGGGTGAGGTTTCCAGGGAGATCGCACGGATCGCCGCTTGGCGTGGCTTGCCGTTGGTGTCCGGGGGTGCTCGGGGTGTGGATCAGCTCGCTATGGACTCGGCATTCGAGGCCGGTGGGTCTGTCGTCGGGATACTGGCCGAATCGCTGGTTCGTAAACTCAAACACCCCGATATACGGCGAGCGATATACGACGACAGAGTCGTCATGTGCACTCCCTACAGTCCCAAAGCACCGTTCAACGTGGGTAACGCCATGGGACGCAACAAGCTCATCTACGCACAGACCGAACTCACCGTGGTGGTTGCCAGCGACCACGGCAGCGGAGGCACCTGGTCCGGGGCCACCGAAACACTCAAGAACGGCTACGGTCACATAGCAGTGTGGCGAGGCGAAGGAGAAGGCCCCGGCAACGAGCCCCTCCAACAGCGGGGCGCAACACCCGTATCAAGCCCAGACGACATAGAATCGCTTCTTGACAACACAAACTCCCCATCGGACGTACCACCCACAGCACACGCAAGCCCACCCCAGCAGTTCGATTCACCACGCCGGGATGGAGGCTCACATGTCATACCACCCACAGCACACGCAAGCCCACCCCAGCAGTTCGATTCACCACGCCGGGA
>JAPPJC010000057.1:30359-43507 GCA_028820455.1 Acidimicrobiaceae bacterium | reverse complement strand
TGGAGGCTCACATGTCATACCACCCACAGCACACGCAAGCCCACCCCAGCAGTCCCTTTTCGATATCCAGAACAGATGACGAAATCCGCTGATACTTCTACTTAGGTTCTGACTCCCTACCGTCACCGGAGATTTCGGTGCCAGTCGTCGATCTTATCATCGTATTGACTCGGTTAGTTCTTCAATGGAATGAGAGAGTACTCGTGTTGGATAACCCGCACCTACCCGCAGCGGTGAGCTATGTCCTCACTGGCAACGTCGTCTGCTGTGACCTCCATCTCCAGTGATGTCTCAGTCTCCCCGACTGGTGCCGTTGTACCCGCCGATGCTGCTAATGCAGGTTTTGTGGCTCTGTCCACTGTTGAGATATGACTCACCTATGGCCGAAGCCCATCCCCGCTTCTCTCTCCACGCGGGAATCGACCCGTGACTATTGGTATGAGACGAACACAGGCGACGGGGTCAGAGCCAGTACCTGTTCCGCGGTGGGTGTGGGAAAGTCTTCGTCGTAGAAGTTCTTCCAGCCCCAGTAGAAGCGATGAGCGTCGGGCCTCCCGGTCAACGCATCCCACGTGCTGTATTTCGTGCTGATGGCACCCTGTCCGTCCATGTGGATCAGCACAGCCAACTCCGCGGGAGTCTCGACCAGATCGCGGTTGGTGATCATCGAGAAGCTGAACTGGTGCAGAATCAACAGCTTCTGAGGAAGAGCCTCCGTGCGGACGAGATCGGCCAGCCACCGCACGACCTGGTTGATCTCGGAGGCATCGACCGTGCCGACCCGGCGCAGATGCACCTCACCGGGCCGTAGCCGCCATTCGGGGTCGAGTGCCAGTCCGACATGTGGGAGCCGCAAAAACTCCTCATACCGCTTGGCCTGCGTGAGGAAATCAGTTCGGCCCGGCTGCAGGTCCAGCACCACGTACATGTCATTGGCAGCTGCCGCTTCGATCCACGGCCTGATCTCGTCGAGGGCGGTCTCGTTGGAGTAATCCCCGTCACGACCGGCCTTGGCTGACGCAACGGTGGCGATGATCTCGAAGGTGAGCACCACGTCCGATCCGTCAGCGTCGTATCCCTCCGCGATGGACCGCAGGCGCGCCACCCCCTCGGATGGGCCCTGCTCTCCCAGCACACCGAGCCGCGATGACGCCGGGTGACCGTACATGGCCACCAAACGGCGGGCGCGGCCGGGCTCGAACATGAGCAGACCACCACCGGGCACTTCGTCACCGCGACGGATGACCTCCAACTGCCACGCTGCGTCAGGACCAAAATCCGCGTGCAGCTCCACCCGCGCAGCGTCGCGGAGCATCTCGCGTTCTTCCACAGGCAAAGCCCGCAAATCTTCAGCCAAACCCACGGTAGCCACTGCTGCGTCGACCTGCACCCCAACAGCCCCGAGCACCGCAGCCTGCTCAGCACTGCCGACGATCCACACGCGCTCATGCCGAACGTCTCGATCTCGATGCGGCAGCATTGCCTCAGGATCGACGGGCACCCATTCGACGTCGAAACCGGCGAGCCGTTGTTCGATGCGCTGCCTGTTGAAGCCCGCCGCCACAATCCGCTCCGGAGCGAGACGCCGTATTTCCTTCATCGGCTCCGCCATTGTCCACGACTCGATCAGCAGCAGGGGTCCGCGAATCCCACGTGCGGCCAGCGTGAGGATCGCCTCGGAGTCGCCGACGAACGCCAGGCCGATCTCGTCAGCGCAGTCGTAGAGAGCGCGTGATACCTGAACGCTCCCAAGCACAGCATCAGCTATGTCGATCACCAGGTCATCCGGCGCGTCCCGAGGCGAACAGTCGCGAACGGTCGTAGTCGTAGCAGGCTCGAGCGGCTCCGAGGCATCCGGCGCAGCGAGAACGGTCATCGTGGAAGCGTCAGCCTCACCGTTCACTGTGGACTCTGCCGACTCTTGGGTCTCCAAACGATCGGACAAGCACCCGCCAGCAAGAACCGCGAGAACAGCAGAAACCAGTACCACGCCGGCAGAAGCCGGTCGAATGCTGAGCCGACCGGCCAGTGGAAGTCTCACCACACTTGGAGAAACTATCGAGCGAAACGGCAACACTGGCGGCATGCCAATACCATAACAGGCCATGAAAGAAATGGGTTCACCGAACTCTGAGTAAAAGATGAAGACAAGCCACCCCCGCATCCACCATCAAACACAACCCACGAGAAACACACAACTGAGGCGTTACAGATTAGCGTGAACGTGCAACGGGCTGAGACTCGGGGTGGGACTCATAAGAAACACACAACTGAGGCGTTACAGATTAGCTATCAGATATTCAACACGCTTATCTTCAGATTTGAAGGGATCTTTACATAATACCGTCCGCTGTATCCGGTCGTTAAGCTTAAGATGTACCCAATCGACCGTGTAATCACGATCACGTTCCTTCGCACGACGAATAAACTCTCCTCTCAGGCGAGCCCTAGTATTCGGGGGTTTTATCTTGGCTGCTTGTATTTCCTCTTCTGTGACAACTTTCTCTACTCTAGATCGTTCTTCCAGCAAGTAGTACAGACTTCTTGCACGGCTTACGTCATGATACTGAAGATCGATTAGAGCTACCTTAGGATCGGAGAGACGCAGATTATTGCGCCGCATATAAGCTTCCACCAGCTTGTATTTGGCTACCCAGTCAACTTTCCCATCAAGTGTCAACGGGTCTTCTTCTATAGCAGTGAGGCATTCCTCCCACATGGAAAGAGCGATTTCTTCTTCATTGGAAAGATCATGGTGTTCAGCGAAACGCAGTGCCCTTTCCAAGAATGCCGACTGAATCGCCAGTGCGCTCATCTCCCGGCCTGAAGCTAGCCGTATCCTGCGTCTGCAGGTTAGGTCATGGCTGATTTCACGTATAGCACGAACAGGATTATCGAGAGTCATGTCACGCAGCACAACACGAGGTTCTTCAATCATTCGCAAAACCAAAGAGCAAGCCCCAACCTTGAGAAAGGTTGCGTACTCGTTCATATTGGAATCACCCACAATCACATGGAGACGACGAAAAAGCTCAGAATCCGCGTGAGGTTCGTCACGAGTGTTGATTATGGGTCGAGAACGAGTAGTAGCTGATGAGAGGTCCTCCCAAATATGTTCAGCTCTTTGACTCAAACAGAATAAAGCACCCCTCGGAGTATTCAGAACCTTCCCAGCACCTGCATATATTTGCCTGCTGATTAGGAAAGGAACCAGAATTTGCGAATAAACAGCAAGATCGTCTCTTCTTTCGGTTAAATAATTTTCATGACATCCGTAGCTGTTACCTGCAAAGTCGGTGTTATTTCTGAACAAAAAAATATCACCACTTATCTCTTCTGATGCAAGACTTCCTTCTGCATCATCACACAAATCCTGCATGATTCGTTCACCGGCTTTGTCGTGAACCACCAGATCGTAGATTGAATCACATTCGGGAGTGGCGTACTCGGGATGACTTCCAACATCGAGATACAATCTCGATCCGTTCGCTAAGAAAACGTTGCTGCTTCTACCCCATTTTGTGACCCTACGGAACAGGTAACGAGCAACCTCATCAGAACTCAACCGCCGCTTACCCTGCAGCATGCAGGAAATACCATATTCGGTTTCAATTCCAAAAATCCGTCTTTGCACAGACTATCAGAATAACCTCAATCGGCTTCAAGTATGCCCTTTAGGTCGTTATTCGTGAGACGACGAAAGGCTCGACGTCCGATCCCACGTTCTAGCAACGCTACTTCAAGGTTATGGGGTTGCAGACACCCCTCCGTATCCGACAATGACCCCACAGCAGCGCGAACTCCGATTTCCAATGAAAGGTCAGGTCCGGCTGAGACTTCTGAGGTGAACTGATCGGTGATCTTCTCTGTTTCTCCTCCGAGCACTATCCAAGTGTCTTCATCCACCATAGTACCGTCGTAAAGAATATGAAATAAACGGTCATCGCTTCCGTCTGCAGACAAGCCGATCTCAGCTATTAGTATCTCTACTTCCATAGGTTTCAGATCGTGCGTGAATACTTGACCAAGACTCTGAGCATAAGCATTGGCGAGGCTGCGGGCGTCAACATCCAAGCGACTGAAAGCGAAACCTTTCAAATCGGCGTGACGCACACCAGCGATGCGCAACTGTTCAAATTCGTTGTACTTGCCTACTCCCGCAAAAGCAATTCGATCGTATATCTCACTGATTTTGTGTAGTGTCCTCGAATTGTTCTCAGCTACTATGGCAATTCCTTTTTCGTAACCGAAAGCAATCAAGCTTCTACCCCGCGCTATGCCTTTGCGAGCATAGTCAGATCGATCTTTCATGATTTGTTCCGGAGGTGCATAAAAAGGTAGGGTCATGACACGCTCTCCAAATCACTGGAATCTTGAATATCTTGGTCTTCAGCACGACTTCCAGCACTTTCAGTTATCACGCCTATCAATCGGCTGCTGCGGTCATTCAATTCTTTATCCTCGATCAGCTGGTACCCATCAGCATTTATCACCGCTATCACCGGAAAAATGCTACGCAACAGATCAGGCCCTCCTGTAGCTGCATCGGCATCGGCAGCGATCAGCAAAGCTTTCAAAGCCAAGTCCGTTGCTTTTGCTCTGGTTTGTCGAGAATCAGACTCAAGCTTCAACACTGCCCGCGCGTGCATAGAGCCGGAACCGGCAGCCGTATAGTCGCACTCTCCATAGCAACCACCAGTGATGTCATATTCGAAGATAAGACCAGTTTCATCATTGAGATCAAAGCCTGCGAAAATCGGAATCACCGGCAACCCTCGCATAGCTGCGGGCAGATTCCCACGCACCATCTGGCTCAGCTGGTTTGCTTTGCCTTCCAAGCTCAAAGGCGTACCTTCAACTTTTTCGTAATGTTCAAGCTGCAGTCGGAATAACCGCACCATCTCAACGGCTGGACCGGCAACCCCGGAAATAGCCACCCCTGAATGATCATCAGTCCTGAAAACTTTCTCCATTCGATGACTACTAATGAAGTTGCCTGCAGTAGCTCGTCGGTCACCCGCTAACAAAACACCATCACGATACCGCACAGCCAAACATGTGGTACCGTGGCGCACATCGCCTGTCATTGCTTTTTCGCTATTCGATAGACCCATTGCTCCCAAATGGTTTGCGATGCCCATACCACGGATAGCAGTATCAGAAGCATTATCAAAAAGATCGGCCACACGGTTTAGCAACGCAACAAAATTGGGACCCGGATCGTTGCCGGGATCAAAACTCGGCAGTATCACTGGCCGCCTTTCTGAACATAACTTTTTACGAAATCCTCCGCATTCGATTCCAGCAATTCATCAATCTCATCAAGCAGATCGTCAAACTCTGAATCTCGTTCCTTGTTCATATTGTCTTTCGACGAAGGGGTCTTGCTTTTAGCAATGTCATATCCACGAGACATTTCGCGCTGTTTGTGCTTTGTTCTACGGATCTGTTTCCTGTCAGTCACAGCATTTCCTTTCGATCTATTTGCAACTTATTTTGCAACCTTGATTGTCCCAGCGATTACACAGTTCCGCTATTTATATCAATACTAAGACTAGCGGCCAAATTATGGGCATCTATTTCACAAGCAAGGGCACTTTGGGGTAATGAAGTCTTGCACGTGAAGCCTATGTTCGAAAGCCGTTCTGTGATTCAAGACACCACAGAATCCAAACGACTCAACAACTCAGCCGCGCTCTGACATTCATCGAAGAGATCGCCGACATGAGCAGATGTGCCCTGTGAAGGCTCCATCATTGCCACCCTATGGAGCAGGCCTGAGCCTACATTGAATACCACAGAATCCCAGTTGGCAGCTACCACATCAGACATAAAGTGCTGTAAACATCGACCTCTGAAGAAGGCTCTAGTATCAAATGGGGGATCCCTCATAGCTTTAACGGCATCAACATCATCTATCAGGGTTTCCAACCCCAACCTTTGGGCTAATGACCGGTCAGGACGAAGATCGTGATATTGAATGTCCAACATACGTAGGCGAGGATCGTTCCAGCTAAGGTTATGACGCTCACGGTAACCCTCGAGTAAACGTAACTTAGCCACCCAATCCACTTGTCTGGCCAACTGCATGGGGTCACTCTCCAATCCTGTGAGAACCGATTCCCAACAATCAAGAACGTCATAAGCTACTTCCCCACCCACAGCATCAGCCTCATAGTATTCAACATATGTTCTAGCAGCAGCCAATAAATCCCATTGAACCGCCAATGCTGTGATAGTGCGTCCATCCGCGAGCAGCAATGGCTGCTGCAAAGTGAGATCTCTACTCACTGTATGCAATGCTTCCACCGGAGATGCAAACTCCAACTCGAAGTTGATCATGTTGTCTTCTATCATGGCCAAAACCAAAGCCGTAGTACCAAGCTTCAAAAAGTTGGCTACTTGAGATAAGTTGGCGTCGCCGAGGATGACATGCAATCGCCGATATTTTCGGGGGTCAGCGTGAGGTTCATCGCGAGTGTTGATAATTGGGCGCCTTAAAGTAGTTTCAAGGCCTATTTCCTCTTCAATGAAATCCGCTCGTTGACAAAGCTGAAAACCATCAAAATCCAAACGAAAGCCGGAAGATTCGGCTCCAACCTTACCTGCACCCGTAAAAATCTGACGTGTCACGAAATGGGTAGTTGCATAACAGACAATACTCGAAAATGAGGTTGTCCTGTCCACGAGATAATTCTCATGACAGCCGTAACTATTGCCGTTGCCATCAGAGTTGTTCTTATACACGACAATCTCAACTGAGTCATCGGTGAGTTCTTTCACTGCTTCCATGGATTTGATCGCGATGAGTTCAGCAGCGCGGTCATACAATACAGCCATACGGGCGTCAATACATTCGGGGGTTGATATCTCAGGATGTGCATGATCTACGTAATAACGAGCTCCGTTGGTTAGAACTACATTAAGCATCTGGGTGTCCACATTCGCTGCTGATGACTCTGATTCATTCGCAGCACGGACATCCAAGTCAGGTGTTTCATGACTGAAATCCCATTTCACAGAATTACTGACAGCAGACCCGAAAACTTGCTCCTTCACTGCCATTTCATTGTCTACCGGAAAGTCTGAGTCGAAGTTCAATGTCAAATCATGCATAGCAGTATGGCCTTGCTTCACAAGCCGCATGTAGGCCGCGATCAGAAGTGAAGACGCGGAAGTTACACTGACACCACTAGAAGAATCAGCGGTGGTGTTGCAAATAATGCCGTATTCGGTTTCAAGCCCAATTACCTTTGTAACAGCCATAACAAGTGCTTCACTAACTCAGATCGAAACAACAAGTCCAAGATACGGGTAAGCTGGTTCTGCAAAAGGGGACAAATATTATTTCTGCGATCTTTTAGAGAATCTGTGACAGAAATTTTTGGGAACGTTCTTCTTGCGGGTTGTTGAAGAATTGTTTCGGGGTGTCTACTTCCACAATCTTCCCGTCCTCCATGAAAATCACGCGATCTGCTACTTCACGCGCAAAGCCCATTTCATGAGTAACCACGATCATGGTCATGTCGGAACGGGCCAATTCCTTCATTACATGAAGTACTTCGTTGATCATCTCGGGATCAAGCGCAGAAGTCGGTTCGTCAAAAAGCATCACCTGAGGTGTCATTGCCAGAGCTCTGGCAATGGCTACCCGTTGTTGTTGTCCTCCTGACAGCTGACCTGGATACTTCTCAGCCTGCTCGGGAATGTCAACTCGCTCAAGCAAACTCCGCGCCAGTTCTTCGGCTTCATGTCGGGGTTTTTTGCGCACCCAGATCGGTGCCAGCGTAATGTTCTCCAAAACGGTGAGATGCGGAAAAAGATTGAACTGCTGAAACACCATACCCACCTCGGAGCGGATACTTTCAATATTGCGTATGTCATTGGTGAGTTCCACCCCGTCCACCACTATGCGTCCCTTCTGATGGCTCTCCAACCTGTTGATACATCGTATCCAGGTAGACTTCCCTGAACCTGAAGGGCCTATCACCACCACAACTTCACGTCTCTTTACAGTTGCTGTAATATTGTCAAGAGCCCGAAAATCGCCGAACCATTTGCTGACCTCTTCGCAGATGATCATATCATCCATCTCGTGTCCCCTCGCTTGTATGAAATTGCACTGCTTAGCTTTTTCGCTGACACTACTTGCCTACTCCTAACTGCTTCTCTAGTCGCCGACTGTATTTCGAGATCGAAAAAGCAACCATCCAATAAACCACTGACACAAACAGCAGAGCTTCACGTCTAGCACCTACGAACTCTGACTGTGTCGGAATGACATTGTCGGCTATACGCAGAAAATCAAATCCTCCGACGATCGCTATCAATGAAGTCTCTTTGAACACGGCAATCAACTGGCCAACCAGCGGCGGGATAGAAACACGTAAAGCTTGTGGTAACACAATAAAAGCTGTGCGTTGCCCGGTGGTCAATCCCAACGCATTAGAAGCTTCATACTGACCTCTACGCACAGACTGCAAACCTCCACGCACATTTTCTGCTATATAGGCAGCTGAAAAAAGCGAGTACCCGACGATAATCGCTGCCATTTCATTTAAATCCATGCCATCAGGCAGAAATAGGGGCACCATGATGGAGAAAAAAAACAAAATAGTTATAAGTGGAATCCCGCGAATGGTCTCGATATACCAGGTAGAAAGCAAGCGGAATATAGGCATTCGCGAAGTACGTGCCAACGCCATCAAAACCCCAATTGGGAACGAAAACAGCAGCGTGAAAACAGCGACTATCAGAGTAACGGAAAAGCCGCCGATAAAATTATCGGTTGGAGTTTCTATCGTTGATGGAGTATTCACCACGGTGACCAGATAGTTGAATACCAGAATAAAACCGAACCATCCTGAAATCAAGCGTAAACGCTGAGCTGTCGCACCACGAAAATAGTGTGCCAACAAAGCTGCCAGAGCCAGAAAAAGAACAGTCAAGCGTTCTTTCTGAAGCACTGGAACCGAATCTAAGAAATCCAAAAAATTCTGAAGTCCTGGAACCGAACCTAAGAAGTACGAAAATATTCGTAGCTCTGGTCGATGCCAGCCGAAAAAAGCGGAAACCCAGTTGAACAAGGCGTAAAACAGTAAGAGAACCGCCACTATACGCTCGAATTCACCGGCCGCCGGTCTAGTGAGAAACCAAAGCACAAAACAGCCGACAATAGCGTAAGACAAAGCCAAGGGAATATCCACCGACCAAACATGAGTCCAATCAAAAGCCGGATCTCTTAATACAACCCAATAAAGAAAGAAAGGTACTAGCAGCCAAAGCACATTAATTGATAACCGTAGTATTCTGGAGATCACCGTTGGCCGCAAAACACTACCCACAAACCAAGACAACACCAGCAGAAGCCACATGACCATCCAAGGAATTTTGGTGCTCATAGCCACAGTACTTGCAGGTTCCTGCAAGTACTCACCCTCGACAAAACTGAACCGACCCCAAGGATAAAGCCACAAGCCTGCAACCAGTACACCCAGCACTGCAAAAGCAAAGGGTATGGCAGCCACACTAATAACGCGTCCGCGGCTATCTTGTTTCAATATGGAGGAAAACACCGCCCCCAATCCGATAAGAATGAACCCTGCCGATAACCACAAATACCTTTCACTCATAGCCGCATTGCCATCAACTGCCGAAGGCTGTGATGGTTGCATCAGCACAAGCCCTAAAACGACCAGCCCACCCGAAGTCGTGAACCATGCACCGATTCGCCGCAAAGGAATTGCTGGAAAACGCGCAGACAAACCCAGTGACAAACCAGCAAGAACAACTATCACACCCAACGACACCCACACTCGGGAGAACTGCTCCTCGGGATAAGCGTGCACGAAAAGTAAACGTAAATTGGTTTTTACAGCAGCCCAGTTACGTTGTTCACTGAAAATAAAATTGAGCAGACTACGAAATACTAGAAGCAGAAACCCCGTAGAAAGCACCGTAAGAAAACCATTGAACCAGGAAGAACACAGATTATCTCGAAGCCACTTGACTGTTGACAGACCAGTCGACCGTGTTGAAGGATCACCCGGCGAACGATCGTCATATTCGATAATGCGCAGCGCATTCATGTTTACGGTGGGTGGCATCTTAACGTTCCACAATTTTGAGACGTAAGTTAAAGAAGTTGACTACCACCGAAATAGAGAGAGAACAAGCCAAATAGAAACACATCCACAACGATACCACTTCAAGCGTTCTACCAGTCTGGTTGTAAAGTGTTTGCCCTACCTGCACCACGTCGCTATAACCCACCGCAATAGCCAAAGAAGTGTTTTTGGCAAGGTTCAAGTACTGATTTCCTAAAGGGGGCAGGATGACTCTCAAAGCCTGAGGTAGAATCACACGGCGAAGCATCGTCGTTTTTCGCAATCCAATCGCGAGTGCAGCTTCCGTTTGACCTTTTGGCACAGCTAAAATACCACCTCGAACGACCTCCGCTATAAAACCCGCTGAGTACAGAACAACCCCAAAATATATGGAAGCCAGACCCCTGCTGAAGTTGAGACCTGACGGCCCGTAGTTGGGAAATTTGCCCGGCTGTTCAATGTTTGGCCTCATGGCATCAATAGGTTGACCCGTCCTGTCACCACCAAACTTGTCTGCAAGCAAATCAAACAGATCGCGCGTGGAATTGTGTATCCAGCTTGCCAACCCCGGCCACAAACTGCTGACAAGATAAATAGCAAAACCAGCAGAAATCACTGCAAAAATCATCTGAAAATAATCATTTTCAGACAGCTTGCCAAGCCCCATAGGAGTGCTATGCATTCTCAACTTCCACACAATAACCACGACTGCCAAAACTATGGCTAAAGCTGAGACCATATACCTCACGTCAGATGGTGATCTCGAATCAATGAAGGAAGACAGCACTGCAAACACAGAGCCAACCCCTGCAAACATAGGATGTATCCACCATCCAATTATCCCGAAAAAGCCTACTAACCCCACAAAACCAATCACAGGATATGTTTCACAACCGGTCTTATCTTTTCGTCTCTGTAGAATATGTTTCACACCATAACCAACTGCCACCCCTAACAACACAAACATCATCCACTGATAAAATCCCTCGCCGATGAAAACACGTGGTACCGCTAGACCCTTGTTGGATATGAACATCCACCCGGTTTTCACTGTCCCTTCCTCCTTCGTCAACGGCAGCAGAGACGGCAAAGACACCAACACGGCATTGATGATGAGTATCTGCACCAGCAGAGGTATGTTGCGCGTGGTTTCCACGTAAATACCAGCAATCCGCTTCACCAACCAATTGCCGGATAAACGACCAACTCCCACGAATACGCCGATAGCAGTAGACAGAACAATACCTGCTATAGCCAAACGGATGGTATTGACCATTCCCACCCACAGAGCTCTCCCTCCGGTAGCAGGGTCTACATCTATGCCTTCAGATATTTTAAATCCTGGGTTGATGTCAAGAAAGTCATAGCCTACCTGAATGCTTTTGGCTTCAAGGTTGCTTTCTGCTTGAGTTGCCAAGAACACGAGCACAAAAATGACTGCACATAAGGCAACCAGCTGAGCCAACCATTTGACAAAAACAACATCTCTATAAAAATGTCTAGGAAGCCAACCAGAAACTATCAACCAAGCCACTACTAGCAACACCGATAGTAGGCTGACAACACTAAACCTGAACGACCACTCGAACCACCGACTAGCAAGTGCCAAGCAGACCACTAATAGTAGGGCAAAAACAATATCCCACAAACGTCGAGCAGAGAACCGCAGCATACGATTAATAGACTATACCACCTTTGCTTAAATGCCATATTAAAAACAAATAAAGAAATTCAAACGCAAAAGCGTACACAAAAAATGTGCGGGTGACTGTATTGATACAGTCACCCGCACATCAGGTTTTAAGCCTTTAAGGCCTCTACGTAAACCGTATTCTCCGCCAAACGTTTGTTGGCGGAGAATACGACAAGACTAATTGAGATTCACATGCCTAAAGTATGCTCAAAATTAGGGCTTCTTAGCGCGCTGGTGGGGCGTAGATAAGGCCGCCCTCGGTATAACGAGCATTCGGCGAACCAGGAGCACGTGTCAAACCAACAGGCCCGAGATTGCGGGTGAAGATTTCGTCGTAATTACCAACTTGGGAAATCACATTGCAGAAAGCATCCGCAGACAATCCCATCGCTGTTTGCAATTCACCTTCACCACCCAGCAGTCTACCAACCTCAGCATCAATTAGAGTATCACTCATCTCATCTTCACTGGCCTCAGTAGCACCCTCTTCATCGGCCATCATTTCGGCTTCCTTTACCTTAGCGCAAATCTCACCCACATTGGCTTGATTAATACCCTTTTCATCGGCAATTATGGTGGCATACACCGCCCAGTTCACAGCGTCAGCAAAAACTGAGTCGTTTTGATTGTAAACAGGGCCGAGAGGCTCTTTAGAAATAGGGGAAGCTGGGAAAATAACCCATGCTTGATCTTCAGGTTGTTGCTTGGCTTTACGTCCTACCAGAGCAGATCCATCAGTGGTGACCACATCACAAGCACGGCTAATGAAATCATCGGTGACCTTATCGAAATCACCATAGGTGTTGAGCGTGATTTCAATACCTGCACCGTCAGCAGCATCTTTAATGTTCTTCTCCGTAGTAGTCCCAGCGTTGGTACAAACCACGGAACCATCGATATCGACTACCTGCGAATCAGCAGTGAACCCGTCACCGACTCGTGCCATTAGCTGCTGGCCGTCAAAATATGTGGTTGGCCCGAAATCCAATCCCAAATCGGTGTCACGGGACTGAGTCCAAGTGGTATTACGCATAAGTAAATCCACGTCACCTGTCTGCAATGCTGTAAAACGCTCAGCAGCCTCGAGAGGCACATAGCTCACCTTATCGGCATCACCCAGAATCGCTGCAGCAACTACCTTGCAGAAGTCTACATCAAAGCCTGTTTGAGACCCATCAGGAGCGGTTTCAGAAAACGCTACAGCTGCGCCTGACACACCACATACCAGCGTGTCACGTGCTTGTACTGTAGCAAGCAGACTGGCCATGTCGTCATCCATGTCGTCTGGCTTTGCGGCCATGTCGTCATCCATGTCGTCTGGCTTTGCGGCCATGTCGTCATCCATGTCG
>JAPPJC010000057.1:11871-30259 GCA_028820455.1 Acidimicrobiaceae bacterium | reverse complement strand
TCATCCATGTCGCCAGTTGCGGAGTCGAGGGTGTTGTCACTGGTAGCATCTGTAGTTGTTCCGTTGGGCTCGTCTTCAGTTTCTGAATCATCGCCACAACTTGCAAAGATCATCGCAGCCACAAACAGTGGCATGACAACCTTCCATAAGACTGGCTTACCAGTAAGTAGTCTTCTACTCATTAAATTATTGACCTCCTAGGTTTTTTATAATTGCGAGTCACTATAACCGTAATCGGCGGACTTCAAACAGACTATTCTATCCAATTAACTTCATGTTATGCCTACAAAGTATGTTTGCCTACAGATACTGACCAGTTTGTGCTTGTTCAATGGAACGTCCCCCCGAACCGAAACGATCAAGATCAGAAACCAACGTACGTACAAAGACTATTCTCTCACCCTTCTTTCCAGCGATACGTGCCCAATCATCCGGATTAGTCGTGTTGGGAAGATCTTCATGCTCCTTAAACTCCTGACGCACAGAAATCAATAGATCTTCTAGACAGATACCACGTTGCCCTGTTGCTATTTCACGTTTGATGGCCAACTTTTTAGCCCTGCGTACTATATTCTCAATCATGGCTCCAGACGCAAAATCACGGAAATACATTGTCTCTTTATCTCCGTTGGCGTATGTAACTTCCAAGAATCGGTTTCTTTCCTCCACTCGATACATCGACTCCACTGTCTGCTCGATCATAGTTTTGATGGCCTTATTAGGGTCACCGCCACCATCATTATCTACGATTAAAGGATCAATAGGCAGTTCATAGGTCAAATAGCGAGAGAAGATAGCTGCTGCTGCCTCTTTGTCCGGACGGTCAATCCTGATTTTGACATCAAGTCGACCTGGACGCAAAATAGCAGGATCGATGAGATCCTCACGGTTCGATGCTCCTATTACGATCACATTGCGTAGTTCTTCCACGCCGTCTATCTCAGCTAACAATTGTGGGACGATAGTTGATTCAACGTCGGAGCTTATACCGGAACCTCGGGTACGAAACAATGATTCGATCTCATCGAAGAAGACGATAACAGGACAACCGTGTTCGCTTTTTTCACGAGCCCGTTGAAAGACCAGTCGAATCTGACGTTCTGTTTCTCCTACATATTTGTTGAGCAATTCAGGTCCCTTGACACTCAAAAAACAACTACGAGCATCGGAGTTCTCTGAGATTTCTGCCACTTTTCTGGTGAGACTATTCGCCACAGCTTTGGCTATGAGAGTTTTCCCACAGCCTGGAGGGCCGTAAAGCAACACTCCCTTCGGGGCAAGGAGATCATACTCAGAAAATAGATTTTGATGTATGAACGGTAATTCAACAGCATCTGTGATTTTTTCAATCTGCGCGTCAAGCCCCCCTACGTCTTCGTATGAGACATCTGGCACTTCACTCAGCAAAAGAGCTTCAACCTGCGGCCTAGGCAGACGTTCAAGCACTAGGACAGCTGAAGAGTCAATGAGGACACTGTCTCCTCTACGTATAGTTCCCGGCGCGAAAGAAGGACCCAACTCCACCACCCGTTCTTCATCACTTCTGCCCGTTACCAAAGCTCGGGAACCATTATCGAATACTTCTTTAACAATGACTACTTCACCTGTACGATCAGGTCGACGCGCTAAAATCACGTTCAAAGATTCATTCAAAACGACTTCTTCGCCACCCCTCAAGTTCCCTACACTAGGGTGTGCTGCTACTCGCATTTTGCGGCCGCTGGAAAGCACATCGACAGTGTCGTCTTCATTACGTGCAAGAACTACACCATAACTACTAGGAGGGCTGGTGAGCTGATCTACCTCGGCGCGTAGAGCCAATATATGATTGCGGGCTTCACGTAACTTGGTATCCAATTTGGCATTTTGAGACGCCGACCGAGAAAGCTGACGCTTGCAATCCAGTACGCGTTTTTCCATGGAATGTAGACGCTTGGGCACTTCTCGGAGTTGACTTCGCAATCTCGCTAACTCACTTTCTTGAGCTGACTTAAGTTGCCTCAAGGTAGCAAGTTCACCATGTTGATCTTGCTGGTCCTGACCTTCATCCACCTGATGATGATACTCTGATGACCGAGTTGTCTTTTGGGTGTGCGAACGATTTGCAGCAACAGAAGTACCATGTTCCTCCACTTGATCGTCTGGTAGCTGATCTTCTATGTCATTCACAGATCATCTCCTAATCACTACCTTCACATACACTAAAAATGATCAACACATTCTGTTCGATACTGCATAATATCCGTATAACATCTGTTAGCATACAAATGACTGCATGCTTGCTGAAAGTAAAGGCTGTCATATCACCTTATCATGCTCAATTACGCTCATTTAGTGACTTAGCAACTTGTGAGAAGATAAAAACAGTACAATTGGAAACCTAAAACCGATTAAGAACACGCATACATACAAACATACAAAGAACACACATACATACACAGTCACAATCAACTGTATAACACCACAATCAACTGTATGTGACACATTTCAAATTATCTTGAAGATATGGCGATCAACCTCACTCACAAGCAGCTATCCTAATTTACGAACCATGTCAACAAAGACCAACAGAGGAAGGTGGCCCAAGCTATGAAGGTCTGGATTGACCAAGATCTATGCACAGGCGACGGTTTGTGCGAAGAAATCGCTCCTGAGGTTTTCGCCATGTTGGACGATGGTCTTGCCTATGTTAAAGAAGGTGATAAAGTTTTCTCTGACCCGGGTGGGCCTAGCGGACTGGCCAATGTTCCTGAAGACCAGATGGAAGCGACTATTGAATCAGCTGAAGAATGTCCTGGAGAGTGTATCTTCATTG
Organism: Acidimicrobiaceae bacterium; assembly: GCA_028820455.1. Taxonomy (GTDB): domain Bacteria; phylum Actinomycetota; class Acidimicrobiia; order Acidimicrobiales; family Aldehydirespiratoraceae; genus JAAXHB01. Next base: position 27,444 of record JAPPJC010000057.1, on the reverse strand, counting down.
AAATATGACCCAGTCCACATCCTTATTCATCCAGGGCAAATCCACACAAACCTCTAAAGGGGCAGCTTCAAGAAAAGGGACAGCTTCAAGTTTCGCCTTATATGTGTTAGTCGGCCTACTCTTGGCAGGAGCATGGCGTTTACTGATGACCTGACAATGTGTTAAGAGCCTCTAGCCCAACAAGTATGCGCTTAAGAAATGTGTGCATGATCGCTTAAGAACCACGATTTCTTACCACTGTCTTCGAGTTGACATCAACTGTAGACAACAATTTCTGCAGCTCGCTTATTCTGCTTGCGTAACCTATGTTGCCTGTATCATGCCTGCCCCAGACAACACCCACAATCTCAGCTTCTCCCGAGATGAAAGTCACCAACGCGGCACCAGAATCCCCCGACTCAATTCGAGCAGCTAAGAGCCATGATTTGCGTTCAACCTGCTGAGTGTCACCCGCAATATCACCACTTTCGACACTGCTACCCACTATATTGGTGCGCACTCTGATCGGTTGGCTTATACGAAAAGGTGAAAGATCTAGCTCCGTTTCGTGCATCCAAGCAAGTACGACCCCCACTGTACCATTGGGTACGGTGCTTCTTAAAGGCAGCGGATCCAAACCAGCTCCCTCCACATGCAACACTGCTAGGTCATTGACTCGATCGATAGCAACCACAACCCCGGGGAGTCCTCTACGCCCATCTGCTAATTCGATAAGCGGCTCGGAGACATCTGCTATCAGATGAGCATTGGTAACTATGTGATCACCATCGCCAACCGCAAAACCACTGCCTCCACGTTCCAATACGTCGCCTAATACGGCATCTTGATCAGAGCTTATGCGGCCATATACTTTTACAGACGATCCGACAATATTTGCAAGATCATCTGCACTGACCCCATGATCCTCTGGCACATCACCAGGATTCCAAGAATCTACCAACGGCATATCATCTGACAGAGTGGTTGCAGTAGGAAGCACAGAGGATGTCCCCCCTGTCGACAGCGTATTAGCAGGCTCATCCACATTTGATGTAGACGAAGCGTGCATGAACACTGCCGCGATGATCGAAGCAATAATCACAGCAGTCAGCAGAAGAACCACTGCAACTCCGACAAACACAACAGCGGAAGTCGCTAACGCAATCGCAAGCCTTGTTTCTGTACTCTTACCTGACTCCGGTATGAAAACCAACATGCATACCCGCTTCTAAAACTCTAAGAATGTGATCTGCTGAGAGGAAATCTTGACCGAAACATATAATTTGACCGAAACATATAATGAGAGGAAATCTTGACCGAAACATATAACCTGCAATGTTTTGAAGAAGCTTTGACCTGCCTATCAAGGCTTAGCAGGGGAAGAGTTGCCGGGCTAGGGGAAGATTACTGAGCTAGCAGTCTACTTGTGGTCAAAAAGCCAGTATGTGCTACCATTCTGTGATCTGGACGAACAGCCGCGCCGACCACATGCCAGCTACGTTGAAGCACTTCCACTGTTTCAGACAATCCAAAAGGTGAATCTGCCAGAGCCTCATACAACCTCGAAACCTGTATAACGCTCGGAGTGTACGCGCAAAAAATACCACCAAGACGCAAAGCATCAGCTGCAGCTTCTACGACACGCCAAGGTTCAGGGAGGTCCAACACCACTCGATCAAGCTCTGTCTCGCTGATGCCGTTATACACATCACGCACCTCGGTGTGATATCTTTCCAGCAATTCCCGTCCGCAGAATCGCTCGACATTTTCTCGTGCGAACTCACAAAAATCCTGACGTTTTTCGTAGCCTACGACAACCGCGCCAGCTCTTAAGAGTGCCATAGAAAGAGCCCCCGACCCAACACCTGCTTCCAGCACACGGACACCACTGAAAATATCGACTCTCATTAGCAGAGCACCTAAGTCTTTAGGGTAGATTATTTGAGCCTCTCTGGGCATTTTCAGGACAACATCACTAAAAGTCGGGCGCAAGGCTAGAAAAGCAGCCCCCCGAGAGTTGCGTAGTAGGGTGCCCTCATGAATACCGACAATATCGGAATGGGGTATCACCCCGGAATGGGTGTGGAACTCATCTCCCACTGTCAAACTAAGCAGATACCGACGGTTCTTGCGATCGACCAGAAGTACAGTCTCACCTTCCTCAAAACAATCCGTTTCAGATGATTTATTGTTTTCAATACAAGGCAAAATTCAATTTGAAGGCTTGGGGTCCAAATGGCGTATCACTATAGAAGATCCAACTGCAAGTGATTCGGAATGAACTTTAAGTTTGTGACGATTGACAACCTTCATCACCAACTTGATTGTCGAACTGATGACAAACACCGTAAACCAAACTTTCGAACTACCGAAAACTCCACGATTCCATGCTGAATCCCGAAGCCAAGTTTTACCTCGACTGGTGAGACGGCTGATCTTCTGTCGAATCCAATTACCAAACCATCTGACAAAAAATCGTAAAACCAACACTACAGCTTTCAAGCTTTCTACAACCGCTTGATTTCTACGACCGTGGAACGCTTGCGGCCTGCACGTCGACCCACGATATAAGCCAGGCAGGTCAGCACTACCGCGACTATACCCGCTGCGTAAAACACCTTCATCACAAATGATGGTGCTTTGCTGTTTATATCTCCTTGCAAACTTCGTAGAGTATCTTCCAATACGTCCCTGCTGATGTGATCGACGTTTCCGGATTTATCAGTTGATTCGTTCATGACAGGCTTCGCTTATTGATTAGTGCCCACATCACTGCTATCAGGATAGCCACAGCTGCTACTGTAATAGCATAAGGAGACCAAGACCAGTTACCGGTGAAAACTGAGCCTGTGTCACTCTGCAGATAGCGTAATAATGCCAGCATCAGCAATATAACCCCCCCGGTTATGACAACACTGCCGATCAATCCCAAAATCAACCATCTGGGTACTACTTTCAGAGGATCAATCAGCTCCTGGCGAGCATACGACTTTACAACCTCTAGCACATCAAGGGCATTCCGGCTAAGATCTGCCGTTTCAGCGTTCAGATCGGGCTTGCCGTGTTGCTTCTGTTCTTTATTTTTTTGACGCAATTCTGACCCCTGTGTGTCGAAAACCTCATCTGCTGCGATACCAGCAGGAAGCATAAGCCTGGAAAACTAGTTGGAGTCAGTCTATATCAACAACGAAGTCACCGATTGTGATTTCCCGAGAATCATCGAACTTCTATGGATTTTGGGTGCAACATCTCGTTATCTGTCAAAGGTCCATAAGGGTAACCGAGAGCCGCTGCCATAACTGCCCTTTGTAAAACATTGCATGATTGCAAGACAGTAATAATGCCGTCCCCGTTAACGACCACCACGAAGACAACCAACTCCTGGGTATCGGCGACAGTCATTCCAGCGAGAGCGGAAACATCGTTGAGAGTTCCTGTTTTGACCCACATTTCGTTGAGCTCTAACTCAATCGCATTGTTCGTATCATCATCAGTGCGGCTAGATACTGCATCCACAGTTGAACCATCCACTTCACAATCACTCAAAGTACCGCTTCGGCCTACAACAGGCAATGCATCTACCAGCATAGAGCCAACACCAGCCGAACGTAACAATTCAGCGACGATCCTACAAGTCAAACGATTGTAACTCGACAAACCCGACCCATCAACTATCCTCAATGCTTCCTCATTCAACAGTTCAGTCGATAAATCGATGAGTTCAGTGACTACACCCCGAACAAAATAAGCAGCCTCGGATCGGGCTGAGCCTATTTCAACTATTCCGTTTTGTATCCCAATTTGCCTGCCCGCTTCTTTGAAGAGCAGCTCGGCTGTGGTGTTGTCGGAATAGTGCAACATGCGAGCCACTATTTCGCTTGCGGGCGGCGACTGGATATCACCTATCAGTACTCGTTCATCTCCAACCGGTGCTATACCCGTGATAGGACTTCTAGTAATGACAAAATCACGTGCTTCCAGCAAGTCATCAAAAAATACTGCTGTACTACGTGCCGGATCTGTTGCTCGCACATTTTGGGTTCTGGCTGAATAGTTGGGATCAGAAGGGTAAGAAGTATAACCATCATTCAGTATTAGAGCTGCCAACGGTCCAACTTGGTTTCCGGCTACCAAGGATGTTCTCCAGATGTTTTCCTCCAAGTCTTCATCGCCATTACCCAATCGATGGGCGGCATAATCCCGCTCTGCTTCCGGATAGCGGGATTCATCAGCAACGACACGTCCCCTAATCGTGATTATCCCATTCTCACGAAGATACTCAGCAACCTCCTCTGCCAACTTGGTGATATCCGTATAAGCACGTGACTCCGGATAACGCTCAATGTAATCCGGTGTAGACAGTACAGGATCTCCCCCTCCCACTAAGTAAATATCACCATTTAAAATACCATTTCTGACCGATTCCAAATCATCTCGTCGGATGACAACGGAAGTGGTGTAACGAAAATCGCCGCCGACTGCTTCAAGGAATGTCACAGCGGTTACGATCTTCATCAACGAAGCTGGAACCAGTGGCTCATCAGCTAGATGTTCCACTACCAAATCATTGTCACGGTAAGCTACTAGACAAGTTTTGGATTGAATGTCCGGTTGCTGCTCCAAAGCAACATTGAAAGCACTCGCCAAGCGTGCTTCGGAGCTGGGAGCAACCAACCAGTTAGGCATTCTACGTACACTCAGTAAGGGAGTGCTCACCGCCTTTTCTGGCGGCGACGTATCCACATTCCAGCCTGGTTGAGAAGCCTCATCACTGGCCTGTGACTGCCAATAAGCACCCACAGACACAGCCAACAGACCGCTCAAGAAGACGGCAATCAGTAGTCGTCGAAGCACACTTATAAACCCAAACCTTCAACAATTTCTACTATCCGTATATCCGCATTACTTATCCGCATCACTATTGTTTGAATGGGATGCTGTTTTTTCTAAGGCATTGCGAAACAGTCCGATGATATGGTCTAAACGTTCATCCATTGCCGATTCACTCAAAGGATCACGGCTGAGCAGTCCCTTTATAAAAGGCGTATCGCTAAAATACGATAGAAGTGCACCGTAGCCGGTAAGCAGTAGCTGTTCTGGGTTATGACGACGAAACCTGCCAGAATCCATTTCACGCTTGAAGTATTGCACCGCCCGAATGAACAAAGGCTGAAGTGCATTACCCAGATCTATACGTGCTTGCCCTTTCCCGGCCAACGCTTCCCATCTCACCATTCGGACAAACTCGGGATTTTCCCTGAAAAAGCGGAACCCCGCCCTGATTACGAACTCAACTTGATCCCAACCAACGCCATCGACCTCAGCAATGGCCTCTTCAACCCTGTTATACCATTCCTCCAACGCTCGATCAAACACTTCTCTGTAAAGATTTACTTTACTTTCAAAGTGGTGCAGCAAACTCTGTCGACGAATACCGACATCAGCAGCTATGTCATTCAGCGAAACACCGTTGAATCCCCACTGGGCGAAACGCTGAGCTGCAGCACTTAAAATGGCTGTACGGGTTGACTGTTCAGACACTCTATATAATTCAGATACTCTATGTAAGTGTACTATCTACACTATTTATCTTCATACCATACCTTACACGTGAGACATCTGTGTACGTACGCGGTTTGCAGTTTAAAAGTCTTATGCGCATAACTGATACGCATTGTGCGATGACATCAGAATCATGAATATTGTTACGTATTAGAGCCGTAGAAACCCTGGGAGCCCCGCAACCTTGGCTCGGTGTTGCGATAATGCCAGAAGCATGAATCGATGACATCAGAAGCATGAATATTGTTTCGTGCATGAGCATAGCCCCCAAGTGCATACATTTTGCGATAGCGTCAGAGTATGAATATTGTAGCCGCTTTATTTATCGACGAAATAAATCTTCGACAGCTGCCTGGGCCATCCACGCGAATTGATTTGACTGGAATACAGTTTTCCGCTGTGGCATCGAATGCAACTCCCCTGACGATAAACCCTCATCTGGTAGTAATAATCCATTGCCCGAGCAATGAATCAGGATTTGGTGCCTTAGAGGTTACCTATTGGCGCAAAAACAAACAGATAGCCCGCAATGTTCAACCATTACAAGTAGACCCTGGCAAGTTCAACTACCGGCTTGTACGAGCAGAACTTGACTTCAACGATTATGGAACCATAGAAGCTCGAGCTCGAGTTGATGAAGGTGCGACTGTGGTAGTCCCCTACACACTATTACCACCGATATAATGCAAAGCCACACAATCTCAGGTTCCTAACACAATGTCTGCTTGCACCAACATAGAACAGCTGGGGATTAACGTTATTAGAGCATTGGCTATGGATGCCCCGCACAGGGCTAAATCTGGCCATCAGGGCACAGCTATGGCGTTAGCCCCATTGGCGCATGTACTGTGGACTCGGATCATGCGCTATGATCCCCAATGTCCAACCTGGCCTGATAGGGATCGTTTTATTCTCTCAGCTGGACATACGTCAATTCTTCAATACGTTATGCTATATCTCACAGGTTACGGATTGACCCTTGATGACCTGCGCAATTTCCGCCAGTGGGGTTCTTCTACTCCAGGTCATCCTGAAGTAGGTCATACTCCCGGGGTAGAGGTCACCACAGGCCCCCTGGGTCAGGGCTTTGCCAACGCTGTAGGCATGGCCATAACTGAAGCTCAGCTTCGTGCTCGATTTGGAGCCAGGGTATGCGATCATCGGGTATTCGTGGTGGCTAGCGATGGAGATATATCCGAAGGTGTCAGTCATGAAGCAGCCTCACTAGCAGGCCATTTAGAGCTTGGGCGTCTATTGGTGTGTTACGACGATAATGGCATCACAATAGATGGAGATGTCGGACTAGCTATGTCTGATGATACCTCAGCCAGATTCCGTGCTTACGGTTGGCATGTCGAAGAGTTGGAAATCAGGGACAACAGGCTGGACGATCTCGAAGCTTGTCTTCGCAATGCAATTGCTGTCACCGATCGCCCTTCACTGGTGATAACACGTTCACTGATTGGTTATCCCGCCCCCGACTCAGTTAACACTTCAGCTGCTCACGGATATGCCATTTTCGATGCTGAAATAGCTTCCACAAAAGCCATTATGGGTTTACCTTGCAACCGTTCGTTCTATGTACCAGACTCTGTGTTGGATTACTACCGAACCGCAGGAGCAACCGGTAAAAAGGAAAGAGTGGCTTGGGAAAAACGCAAAGCGAATTTCGAGGGCAATGATGCAGAGCTGAATGCTTGCTTGGATACAAGACGTATTGCTGATCGGCCTGCAACATTGCCTAGTTGGACATCAGGAGACCTAGTAGCCACCCGCAAAGCTTCCCAAGCAACGTTTTCTGCTCTTCTGCCGACAGTGCCGGGCCTCACAGGAGGTAGTGCCGACCTTACGGGTAGTACTGGTACCGACATCACGACCACAGGCGTGTTTTCGAGCTCCAACCGGAGTGGGCGGCAACTCTACTTCGGTATAAGGGAACATGCTATGGCAGCAATCGCCAACGGCATGGCACTTCATCAGGGAGCAATACCTGTGATAGGAACCTTTCTAGTGTTTGCCGACTATATGCGACCAGCAATACGCTTGGCAGCGTTATCACGAGCAAAAGTAGTTTTCGTTTTCACACACGACTCTGTAGGAGTAGGTGAAGACGGCCCCACCCATCAACCCGTAGAGCATCTTGCTTCTTTGCGTGCGATCCCCGACCTTCAAGTAATTCGGCCAGCAGATGCCAAGGAAACCGTAGGTGCATGGCAAATAGCAATAGATTCCGATGGCCCCACCGCGCTCATACTCACCCGGCAGAATGTGCCTGTGTTGCCTGATACTCGCGCATCGCACGTACACACCGGAGGCTATGTACTACACGACCCACCGGATGCTCGTATAACCCTGGTAGGCACTGGCAGTGAAGTGTCCAAATGCTACGAAGCAGCTGAAGCACTCGCGAAAGAACACCTCGTTTCGGCTCGAATAGTCTCACTACCATCATGGGAGCTATTCGAAAAACAAAAAAAACAAATCCAGGCTGATGTGTTGCGTCCTGATTTGGCTTCACTAGCTGTGGAAGCGGGCAGTACCCTAGGTTGGAAACGCTGGGTTGATGAAGTAATCGGCATTGACCGTTTCGGCGCATCAGCACCAGGTGAAACTGTGATGAAAGAACTAGGCATCTCATCTGATCGGATAATTGAAAAAGCATGTGCGCTGCTCAGCACCGATCGCGATTCTCAACAGCAAGCCTAAAAATGAATTAGCATTCGAATGGACGGTTTTGTGATAATCAATTCACCAGTAGCTTCACTACTCAAACTTCAACTATTAAGCTCTCTCGACTTTCGAAATATGTGATTACGGTGACACGCTTAACAAATTTATATGATCAATACGGCCAAAGTCCTTGGCTTGACAATATTCGTCGTAGTTGGATAACTGACGGTACTCTTGAAGATTATGCAACTCGCGGGGTGCGTGGCTTAACTTCAAACCCGACAATATTTCAAAAAGCCATAACTTCTACCACCGACTACGATACTCAGTTCAAAGAAAACATATCGGACGGACTCGACATTGAGACTTCCTACTGGGAAATGGTCAAGACAGACATTGTTGAAGCTGCGCGGATATTACGCGGAGTGTATGAAACCTCGGAGAGGCTCGACGGTTTCGTATCTGTGGAAGTTTCGCCGAATCTAGCTTACGACAGTGCCTCTACAATAGTTTCAGCACATGCTTTGCATAAGGAAATTCCCATTCCGAATTTATATGTCAAAATCCCTGGCACCACTGAAGGCCTCATGGCAATCGAAGAGCTGGCCGCAGCGAAGCTGAACATAAACGTGACGTTGATTTTTGGGATTAAACGTTACCTTGAGGTTGCGGAATCCTATATCTCAGGCTTAGAGCGAGCTACAGGTGATCTGAGCTCAATTTCAAGTGTAGCCTCATTCTTTATTTCTAGGATTGACACCATAGTAGATCAACATCTAGAACAAATAGGCAGCCGGGAAGCCCGGCAACTCCAAGGCAAAATAGCCATATCAACGGCCAAAGAAGCTTACTCCAACTTTCAAAGGATTTATAGCGGGCCGCGTTGGGATGCTCTGGCTGCACGTGGTGCCCGGCCACAACGCCTGCTTTGGGCTAGTACATCTACCAAAAACCCTGCATATTCAGAAACCTTGTATGTAGACGAGCTCATTGGACCGCACACAGTTAACACCATGCCTGAGTCTACCCTGGATGCTTTTGAACATCATGGAACCTTGCTACCAACACTGCAGTCGAAATTGCACGAATCTCAAGCTATTCTCGCATCCCTACAAAAAACAGGCATCGATATGAACGCAGTAGCCGATCAACTTGAAGCTGAAGGAGTCGCCGCTTTTTCGGAAAGTTTCAACGGGTTGCTTGATACTCTAGACAAAAAAGCAGACAACCTATAACGACAGGCGATCCGCATACAAAATACTTTTTTTTGAGGTACTTTTTTTGAGTACTAGAGTACTGGTCTACTATCATCGGCCATGCCCATGGTGAACCGATCATCTTTAACAAAACTCTTTGGTGCTTTTCGCCGAATTCACAATCCTAGAATACTCATAGGCTCAGCTGTCATCGGGGTAGCTGTAGCTTTGGTAATGTCTGTCTTTGTAACGACGACTTTTGACCTTATATTCAATTTTGCAGCAAACACAAAAACTAACATTGTTATAACCGCCGCTACGCCAGCGGTAGGTATTGTGCTAACCCGACTCCTGCTAATAGGTGGTAGTCGCGTTATCGGAGCTCGAGATATTTCGAACTCAACATCGGATGAATACATTCGCGCTTTTCATGAACGTCGACCCACTATGCGTATAACTGAACTTCCGGTTAAGCTTTTGGCAGGAATCGCTACCATCGGGAGTGGTGGTGCTGTAGGTTTAGAGGCTCCTTCCGTTTACACAGGCTCCTCATTGGGTTTGTTTCTGCACAAAAAATTGTCCCGATTTTTTAAACGTGATGAAGCCCACGTCCTTCTAACAGCTGGAGCCGCGGCTGGTGTTTCCGCTGCATTCAGAACACCGGCCACTGGAGTTATATTCGCTCTCGAAACCCCCTACCGCGATGATGTGGCACCACAGGCTTTGGTGCCCTCACTTATATCCGCAGCTGCTAGCTATACAACATTAGTTGCCTTACTAGGCAGCGAACCTTTAGTGCCACCGTTCCTTCAATACGACCCTGCAGGTCAAACCAGCGGCCGCGGCTATAGTGACTGGCTACACAGTGTAATTACTTTCGACACCTTACAAGGAGCATTCATTCTCGGAGTCATAGCGGCCTTAGCTGGTCGAGGTTTTGCTTGGTCGGTGCATCGTATGAAAGATTCAACACAAAAAACTTCTACTGTAAAACGTATAGCCATTGCATCAATCGTATTGGCAGGCCTCGTAGTCTTATCTGATCGGCTCTTCGGTCAAGCTCTCAGCTTGGGAGCAGGTATCGATACAATGAAGTGGATATTCGATCAGGATTGGGCTGATTTACATAATCCGTTGCAGCTGATAGCCATGCTCTTCCTTATCAGGGCAGCAGCTAGTTTGGCTACAGTTTACGGCGGAGGTGTCGGCGGGTTGTTTATACCACTCTGCACACTGGGAGTTATCCTAGGGCAATTTGTGAGTGTAGCGATAGACGGCAACACTACGCAAATATATCCTATTCTGGGTTTAGCGGCTTTTTTAGCCGCTGGCTATAGAACTCCGATTGCAGCAGTTATGTTTGTGGCTGAATCAGCTGTAGGATCAGGCAATTTTGTGGTACCCGCCTTAATTGCCGCAGCAGTTAGTCAAGTAGTGATTACGCCATTATCGGTAGCAGAACATCAAAAAAACCGGCGTCGTGGACATCTTGAGAGTCGTCTAGAGCTCCCAGTGGGCTCGATTGTCAAAACTGATGTTTTTACTGTACCACCGGATACCACGATATCAGAATTCATCCACTTTCATGTATTAGGCCGACGTAAGCGGATAGTACCGGTGGTTAAAGGCTCAACCTATCTCGGTATGGCACGCCTCGAAGATATGACACTGATTGAACGAGAAAAATGGGATACCATAAAAGTAGGGGCAAAGACGGCCACCCACCTGCCTACCGCGGCACCGTCATGGAGCGTACGCGATGCAGTCATTGCCATGGAAGAATTCGACACTGACATATTGGCAGTCACAAATAGATCTGGCCATTTCATAGGAACGATCACAGAAGGAGAAATCCTACGCTTACAAGAAATTCTTGAAGAAACAGAAGAATAAACTCGAAGCAAAGCTGAGAAAAAGCTTCCAAGTAGACTTTCAGAAAAATAGCAGAATAAGCTTCAAAAACAATCTTTGCGTGATCTACGCAATCTTTGTGTCACTTACTGCGCCACTTACCTCGACATTTTAGTTCCAGTGTTTATCGTCATGATTTGCCGTTATCCTCTCGTCCATTAGCAAAATGGTCACTGTCGAATTCAACGGCCCAAGCAGCATGTTCGGGCTTTATGTATTCATCTTCAGGTTTATTCAACGAATCAACTAGCCCTTGCAGGTCGTCCTCATGAGAACGTTTGAATTTACGGGCTTCCTCATACCTCCGGTGTCGTCCCTTTTTCACAATTCATACTCCCAATTTAACAATTGCTCGACTTGCTCGACGATTTACGATTTCAGAACAGAATTCCAGTGTAAAGAATCGATCGTCAAATACAAAACAGACTCTCAACACTAAGAACTAAGAACTTCTAAGTATCAGCACAATATCTAAGTATCAGCACAATAATGCTAGTTTAACACTAGTTAACTTTAACACTAGTTTACTGTTTTTGGTTTATTGTTTCGATCAGGATACAGGACAATGACTCCGCCGTTCGAGTATTACTCCATCATTGTCGAAAGCCAATGCTGCTTCTCCGTTCATAAGCTGGTGGATTGGCTCACCAATCATCTCCGCGCGCCAGCCTTTGGCCAGACGTGTCTCATCCTCACCACGAACTAGAGTCTCTATATCAGCTCTAGTAGCCAATAATGAAGCTTCGATCTGATTTTCTTCTGCTAGTTGTCTCACCCAAACTGCTATCAAATCCACCACCGGACGTATTCGCTTGCGCGACAAAGACGAATGAGGCCTTGAGGGGACACGCCACTTTGATTTCAAACCAGCATCCACTGAAGAAAGAATACCATCCGCAAGATCACCTACAAGCATGCTTTTGTTTAAACCACGAACCTGCGCTAGCTTAGTTTTGGATGTTGGCATCGCCATAGAAATCGACACGACTGCCATATCAGACATAACATGACGAATTGGGCGATTGATGTTAGCAGCCCTTTCTTGTCTCCACATCGCAAGACTACGTCCAACAGCCATAGCCTGGCCCTGTAACCGTCTGAATCCATTTATTTTACGCCAAGCTTCCTCTGGTTTCCAAGTGTTTGCGGTGTGAGCTTCCAGTAAGAGTCTGCATTCTGCCTCAACCCAACCCAACCGTCCCAACTCATTCAAACGAACCGAAAATAGATCATGGATTTTGAGTAGATGAGCTACATCGTTAGCAGCATATTCCAGCTGTGTTCTACTCAGGGGTCGTGCCAACCAATCAGTGAGACGCTGCTCTTTGGCAAGTTTCAGACCGAGCTCATTTTCATACAACGATGCAAGTGAGGGCACACCACAACCAATAAAACCTGCCGCTATCTGTGTATCGAAAATGCGTTGCGGAATTGTGTCACAAACGCGTTCTAAAGCCTGAAGATCCTGGCTTGCAGCATGTAGTACCACCAACTTGTCACTATCCATCAAGGGAGCCAAGCATCCAACGTCAATGGCAAGAGCATCGATCACGACAACATTCCCCGGCCAAGCAATTTGCAAAAGCGACACTTCAGGCCAATAGGTCCGCTCTCGATGAAATTCAGTATCTAGAGCAAACCTAGACTGAGCATCAAGCTCAACAAGTACCTTGTTCAGGTCGGACTTGCTATCGATATACCGATAGGGTTGCGTAAAACTGTGATCATTGGAATGTTGCTCCACCTGTCGTACTTGGCATGAGCGGAAACGAGGAAGGTCACGTTGCATAAAAACTGTGATTATCGGAATGCTGCCCCACTATCAATGGATATACTATCCCCAACCACATGCTGAAACGTCCAACTGTTGTAAACCGCGTCAACCTGCAGAACACTGGTTCGTTTACCACTGATAGCGTATTGAATCATACCAGGCAACATACTAGGCACCGCTAAGCTGGACCTTCAAACATTTGTTCCATAAGCAAAACACCACGAGCTGACGATATAGATCAAAGCCACAATAAAGCTGACTACACAGTATAATCACATAACAAAGCAATGTAATCGCATAATGAATCTAGGAAACACAAAGATAGCCGACCTACATTAATTCAGATGGCCGCAACAGGTATATTAGACATCCTACTGATTAGAGTAATAATGCAAATACTATACTCAAAGCTTGTTTCTCCGCAGGTCAAAGCAGGCCTAGAAGGGCAGATACCTGAACTTGCCTTGCCCCAGCTACCCAAGATCACCATGCCGAATATAGATACTAGTTACCTGATTGCCACCGAAGGCTCAGGAAAGTGGATACTGGGAACAGCTGCTATCGTTGGCATAGCAATATTCTTTGTATTAATCCGTATTGCTACCAAAATGATAACCAAAATCGCAATTGTTTTGTTGACAATAGTTATAGGTGCAGCTTTAACCAGTCAGCAATCTAGTATTGTAGATTGCTTGGAAACCTGTCAATGTGAGATTTTAGGCCAAAATGTAGAGATCTGGGAAGCACTTTGCAATGAACAATAAACTAATCGAAGAGCAGAAATGTACAACCCCAGGTGCCAACTAGCTTGACGCGCTCACTCACGATATGGCAAACACGCTCTAAAGCAACCCAAGCTGCTCAACCTAGATTACTCCTAAGCTTTTGACTGCTCTAGCTTCTCGGGTATTAACGTACACGTTCAAGACGAAGTACGTTGGCACTTCGAGAACGATTATCCACACCGGCAAGTACCGCTACCGTTTCACCTGGCTGTACATAACCGAGCTTCTTAGCCACCGCAATAGCTTGCGATACCATTTCATCATTCGATCCTTTGTCATCTACTAACACTGGCGTAGTCCCCCAGCTAAGACTGATTTGCTGGATAGTGCGAGGATTATGTGAAAGACCTATTATACGTGCTCTTGGCCGAAATCTAGCCATTGAACGCACAGTGAAGCCTGTTCCGGATATGGCCAGAATAACAGAGATGTCAAGTTCGCTAGCAGCTCTCCAGGCAGCCATCGTCATGGCATCAGTTATTGCGGCCGCGTCGTGAATCGTGTCATCTATCATGCGTAACTGAGCTACGCGTAATGCCCACCGCTCAAAATCAAACTCTTCATCAGCACGACTGGCAATACGTCTCATGGTGTGTACCACTCTGGCCGGATCCACTCCCACAGCTGTCTCCCCCGACAGCATCAACGCTGAAGAACCATCGAACACAGCATTGGCTACATCGCTGATCTCAGCTCTGGTGGGCGAAAACGAAGTAACCATCGATTCAAGCATTTGTGTAGCGGTGATTGCCGGCAATCCTTTAGCTATGCATTGGCGGATTATATGTTTTTGAAGATGCGGAAGATCCTCTATACTACAGTCATATCCCAAGTCACCTCGTGCAACCATGATGGCACCAGAAGCGTCAATAATGTCATCCAAATTATTCACAGCTGCTTTGGTTTCAATTTTTGCCACAAGGAGGGGCCCATGAGGATGAGGCTCCGTGCCTAATTTACGAATATCCTGCGCAGAACACACAAACGAAACCGCGACCATATCCACCCCCAACTCCACAAATGCTTCCAAAGATTTCAGGTCGGTAGGAGTTGGAGTTTCGATACGCAAACGTTCAGCTGGTATATGTATGCCCGGCCGGCCTGTTAACGCCCCACCGTTGATCACGCGAGCTGTCAGTTCGTCGCCTGCTATATCCATCACTGCGAGCTTTACTCGCCCATCACCTATATCAAGAACATCACCAGACTTGACATCTTCCAGAAGACTTTCATAGTCAATTTCAATAACAGAACTGCCAGAACACTCATTACCGACAGTCAAATTCACGACTGCATCATTTGCTAGATGGACAGGCTCATCTCCAAAAGAGGCAGTCCTCATTTTCGGGCCGGGAAGATCTACCAAGACACCGACACAACTACCCTCTTCGGCTATGACTTCTCTAACCTTTGTGTAACGCTGAATATTCTGATCCAGTGTGCCATGTGCAAGATTTATCCTTACCACGTTCATTCCTGCACGGATCATGTTCTTAAGCGTGGCCGAGTCTGAACTAGCCGGCCCGATAGTTGCGACTATCTTTGTTCGAGGCTGTATGTCCTTAAACATTGAATCCACCTTCTTGAAAGTACATTGGAAAACACCCGAGCCACAAGCACCCTTTAAACCTACACGCTCGCAAGTACATTGGAAAACACCCGAGCCACAAGCACCCTTTAAACCTACACGCTCGCA
>JAPPJC010000057.1:0-11771 GCA_028820455.1 Acidimicrobiaceae bacterium | reverse complement strand
AGGTTATACAACTCACACGAACGATTGAAGTCCCATAGACTGATACACGCATTGCGCTTCAATGTTAATGCCATACGTAGAAACAAAATCAAGTATCGATCAACATACAAGAGCATGCTGCACAACAACCACGCAAAAAGTTGTAGTTCACAGAGTATCAAACTTCATATTCTTAGAATTCTTTTCCTACTTCTGACCCAAAAACCGGGCTTAGGCATTAGTAGTGCGACCATTAGCAGCACAGACATTATCTCCAAACGTCCAATGATCATCAACGAAGCCAAAACCAGTCGGGCTGGCTGACTGAAGACACTAGAAAAACTATTGGTAGGTCCGGCTTCTCCCAATGCTGGACCCATATTTCCAAGAGCGGACACTACTGCTCCAAGAGTGGTTTCGAAATTGCCGCCTAAAGCTGTCACAAGAAGCAATCCCAAGACAAGCAGGATAATGTGCATGAAACAAAATCCGATAACACGGAATACAACGTTTTCAGGGATAACAGAACGCCCCAAACGTACAAGGATTATCGATCTAGGTCTTTGAATGAGATGTAGTGATCGTACAGTGACAACTCCCAAAATTTGCATACGCATGATCTTGATACCACCCGCGGTTGATCCAGTGCAACCTCCCACCAACATCAAAAATACTAGAACAAGTTGGCCACCGGCTAACCAAGTCACGTAATCACCAACTGATCCCGGATGTGTGGCATTGCTAAAACCTGTGCTCGTACCAAGCGATACGACATTGAACACACCCACTCGTAGTGCCGAATCCCATGTGAAACCACCGCTAAACCTCAACAAACCCACCACCGCAGTAGCGGCTAAAAGCAACATTCCCAGGTAAGTCCTGAATTCACTATCACGCCAATGAAGCAGGGTTCTACCTTTCAGTGACCACCAATGCAAAGAGAAATTCGCCCCTCCCAATATCATCAAAACGATCAACACGACTTCTACACCTACGCTATCAAAATGGCCGATTGAGCTGGCATAAGGGGAAAAACCACCGGTGGATACGACAGTAAGAGCATGAGCAACGGAGTCGTAGAACGACAAACCAGCAATAATGAACAGTGCCAATACGGCTATGATCGTCAACCCGATATAAATACCCCACAGTCGTCTAGCAGTTTCGCGGACACGTGGTGTCAGACGATCCGACGACGGGCCAGGTGCCTCAGCGGCTATCAACTCAAGACCCCCGACACCTAGAAACGGTAGCACCGCTACAGCCAAAATGACTACACCCATGCCGCCATACCATTGAGTAGCCTGACGGTACATGAGTAGGCCTTTCCCTAACCCTTTTCCCGGTGTGAAGTCAGCTAAAGCAGTGGAGCCAGTACAAGAAAACCCCGATGCCGACTCAAATACGCTGTTAACGACTTGTTCCAGAAAATCTACACCAGGAGCAGCGAATGTGCCCGCCAAAATGAAAGGAAACGACCCTATGAGAATCGTAGTAATCCAAGTCCAAGCAACAGCAGCGAACACGCGTCGACTACGTATTTCGCTTAAAGATGTGTAACGCCGAAGTAAGTCACCAAGAATCAGTGCTCCCATTCCCGACAGCAACAGTGCGACCGTATCGGTGTTGGTTGTGAACACCTCCAGAACACCACAAGCCAGCATGCCCAGAGATACTGCTACAACTGATGTCCCGACAATATGCAGTGTGGTGGAAATATAACGGTGGCGATCTGTCGAAAGACCCGACCCTGAAGTCGAGCGAGCATCCTGCTTAGGCATGATAAAGATCAAAATAGAAGAAGTCGGACAGCAGATTGGAGTTCATCTTTGTTGAATTACCAATGCTCGACTCCATCACCATTTGCGGTTCGATATTTTGAACGGCGCAACAATTGCCATCCTACTAATCGCAGTTGACGTAGAAGTTGACGTGGCCATTGCAGCACGAAGCTCAGAAAAGTCAACAACGGAAGAACGGCTACCCGACCAAACAACATCAACAACACCATCAAAGCCCTACTAGGACGAGCTAGGTCCCTGACATCCCCAAAAGGCCCGATATCACCTACAGCGGGACCCAAGTTACTAACAGAGCTGAGTGCCCCCCAAAGACTGCCTGTCAGTGATAAGCCCGTGAATCCCAAAGCTATAGCCCCAAAACCTATCAAGGCGAACTGGGCAATCTGATGACTTCCTGCATTCATAAGAGTTTGTTCTGGCACTCTGAGGCCATCTTGGCGCACCAATACTATTGCATGAGGATTCAATAAACGCCGAAGCTCACGGCGGGCGTATCCCAGTAATAAACTGAGACGGGCTACTTGTATTCCCCCACCGACCGAGCCTAGCATCGACCCCACAACCGCGGCAATCATCAGCACTACGATGGATTCAGCTGGCCAAACAGTCCAGTCTACTATTGCATAGCCTGTAGTGCTGAACGTTGAAACCACAGTAAAAAGTGCCTCACCAAGATCAGCTTCACCGGTAGAAGCAATAATTGCTGTAGCACCAGCCAATATCAACAAATAGGTCCTCAACTCTTGGGAACTCAACAACGACCGCATTCGCCCACGAATGAACCACCACAAAACGAACACTCCGGAACCTGTCAAAAGCATGACCAATGTGGCAACAATCAGGACACTCGCGTCATATCCAGCCATGGAATCCAAATGAGGGGCGAACCCACCGGTGGAAACCGTGCCTAAACCGACGACTACAGCCTCGATGAATTCCAATCCCGCAAGCAAATAAGCCAAAACACAAAGCACTGTAAAACCAACATAAATAAGCAGTACACGGTGAAAACCGGCCCTCGAATTGGAAGCAATGCCTCGACCCCGCTGTAGTGATTTGTAGCCTATCAGATCCAGATTTCTGAGCACATCAGGCATCACAGCCACTGACACCACGACTACCATCAACCCACCTATCCAACTTGTAGCTGCTCGCCACAACAAAATAGAGCGAGACACTGAAGTGGGATCGAGTATGGTAACAGCAGTGGTAGTGAAACCTGCAGCAGATTCCAAAAGGGCACCATCAATCGTGGACACCGATCCGGTCAACAAGTAAATCATCGCGCCAAAAGCGACTAAGACAACCCAAATGGCCGCCACACCTGTTATAACACGTCGAGCAATAGGACGAACCGGTCGAGTCACATTGAACCGAAACAGCACTGCGACAACTAGCATTATCCCACCACTCGAAATGAAGATTGCCGTATCCGGACTATTGCTACCAATGCCAGCTAGACCACACAACAGCAAAGCAGCCCCTAGAACTATACAACTATCCAGGATGGCCGCCAAAGTCCAAGAGCAGAACCGGCGGGAAAATTTCAATCCGGACAACCTGATAAACTTGTCATGCAAGATAAATCTAGAACGCGAATATGCAGAACGATGTTTACCATCTATCTGCACGTCAGCTTCCGTTCAGTCTCCTCGATCGATTCTGGCATCGCAAACACAACCACATGATCACGGCCCCTCAATCGGCTGCTACCTGAAGCAACAAATGATTTGCCGTCGCGCACGATCAAACCCAATACTACATCCTCCGGCAGATCCAACTCTTCAACTGTCAACCCATCAGCTATGCCGTCTTTGGCAACTTCCAGTTCAAGCACTTCAGATTTTGTCTGTAAGAATGTTGCCACAGCTGTTACGTCACCCCTAAGCAACCGCAAAACACCATTGGCAATAGCTGTGCGAGGTGATAGAGTCGCATCCACTCCAGCCAAACGCAATAAAGGCAAAAGAGCCAACTTGTGTGCAACTGCAATAGTCTCTCTTGCTCCTACCGTTTTGGCGTAAAGACAAGCCAACATATTCGACTCATCCTCGCCGGTGAGTGCTACCACCACATGGAAATTGCTGATCTCCGCTTCTTCTAACACATCAGCATCTGTAATATCCCCCTCAATCACCAAAGCATCGGATAGTAGTTCCGCAAGCTCAACTGCGCGCACCGGATTGCGTTCCACTATCACCACACGCACCCCCCGGTGAGCGAGCTGTTCGGCTAATATCTCAGCTGTACGACCGCCACCGAGTAATAACACACTGTTGAGTGTGATGTCATCCAAGCAAAGCAGTTTCACCATTCGACGGCGATATCGACGTCTGCACACAACACGCACTAGATCACCGCTTAGTAGTCGCACATCCCCTTGAGGGAGAATCACCTCTTCGTTTCGGATGATCGAACCGATCGTGAAATCCCAATCAGGTCCGTAATCTTCTAAAATCTCTGCAATGCAGCGGCCCGTGAGTGGACTAGACCACTTCAACGAAGCACCGATGACGATTGCCTCACCATGAGCCATCACAATCACCTCGGAGGCTCCTGGATAGTCAAGCAAATCAAGGATCCGTTCAGCTGTCTCATAATCAGGGTCAACAACCATATCAACAGCAAAAGCAGCTCTTAATCCAGCTGCCGCTCTACTGCGTAGTTCTGTTGCCTCAATACGTACTATGCTGCTTTTGGCTCCATTCTGTTTTGCTACGAAGGATGTGACAAGGTTGACTTCATCACTGTTGGAAACAGCAACCACCAAATCGCAATCACCAAGACCGGCTTCCATAAGTACACTAAGATGAGTACCGCTGCCTTCTACTGTTAGAACATCAAGTGCGGTACTGAGAAGTTTGAGCTTGCTGCTGTCTATGTCAATGATTGCTACATTGTGGCCTTCACTGCTAAGACGATCCGCGACATAGGAGCCGACTTCTCCAGCACCTACTACAATAACCTTCATAGTTCTCTATCTCATCAATCTATCGTAACCGCATCATGGTCGTCGGCATTGCAGGTAGACGTTAACATTGCACGACTACCCACCCAATTCTATAATCTACCCCGTCTAGTCTGGTTGCTTCGTTGCAATTGCATTCATTCCAAATACCGGACTGTCCACTTCCTGCCCGCTTTATCGTGCGAATACTTCAGGTGACAGCGAAGTCGTGAACAAACCAGCATCAGTGACTATTCCATCAAGTGGTACATCCCAGGGTTCTACAGGAACCTCAGCGACTTGCTGAAATTCATGAGCAACACCGATAGTTATCGGACTACGAGCAGGAGGTGCAGCTGACATATTCGTTGAACTTGCAGAACCCTTGACAGTAAAAGCTCCAGCCAATGCTCGATCGTAGTATCCACCACCATTTCCTATACGATTACAGTTTTCATCAAAAGCCACAATCGGTACTAGGACTATATCATGTTCACTCAAAGCTATGACTTCACCATCTACAGGCTCAGTGATGCCGAATGACCCACGAGTGAACACTTGGCCCTCTGATCTCGCCACAAACTCCAAGGCTGTCTCCTTTATCCGAGGAAAAGTAAATTTTTCCCAGTGTTCACCCTCGGTTAACGCCTCTAAACTAATCTCACCCCTAACCGCCTTGTATGCGGCAACGAGTTCAGACTGCTTGAACAACGGAAGTGCTTCCAATCGTGCGGATACTATTTTGGAAGCTCCCGCCATACTGTCTTCATCCTTACTCAGCCTTGCCCGACGGTGTAGCATTTCATCGCGGATTCGCGCCTTGCGAATGTTTGAGGATTGTGGCATTAGTTCGGCTATAACTAGTAGATCAAAACGAGTAGAGCACCAAAAACAAGACGATCAAGAATAAAAAAGGCACTCATAATGAATGTTGTCTTCATTGAAACAGGCGGCAACATAGGGTGCGAAATGACTGCACGGTAATACACGATGGCCAATACAACAGCTATAAAAAGTATAAGCAGTACGATATTCAAACAATAACCTGAGTCGGAAATACTTTAGAGACCACACAGTTGGGAGACGATATGGCATTTGCAGGAGCGAATTCAAAGCTAGAAGCAACAACACACACAGGAGCGACATCGACTGAAGCCTCAAATGAACGTTGGCATGTTTTTGAAACTTTCTTCGAGGATGCTTCAGCGTCTGCTTCAGAATCACTGATATCAGTACCATACTTGGCACTGGGCTCAGCGGTGCTGTCGATTGCCGTAGCGGCATTCTATTATCGCAGCATCAAAAATGCCCCGCCGGGCAACAAGCGGATGGTATCGCTAATGCTGGAAATCCAGAAAGGAGCCCGTGCTTTCTTGCGCAAGGAATACACATGGGTAACTGTTTTCGTTTGTGTAATGGCTGTAATAATTCCAGTGATCACAGGGGTCACACTTTCAAGTGTGACATACCTGCTGGGTGCTATTCTGTCTGCCGGTGCTGGATACTTGGGCATGACAGTCGCCACGATGGCCAATGCCCGCACCGCCAATGCTGCAAGGCAGGGGCCTGGAAAAGCTTTACGACTAGCTTTTCGCGGCGGAGCAGTTATGGGTTTTGCAGTAGCCGGGCTAGCCTTGCTGGGGCTTTCGTTCACCTACCTGTTATTTGTTCATTGGCTTGAAGTTGATAATGCTTTTGAAATTTTCACAGCGTTCGGTTTAGGTGCCAGCTCCATTGCTTTGTTCTCTCGTGTTGGAGGTGGCATTTACACTAAAGCAGCCGATGTAGGAGCAGATCTAGTGGGGAAAGTAGAAGCAGGCATTCCTGAAGATGACCCCCGCAATCCTGCGACCATCGCAGACAACGTGGGAGACAATGTAGGCGATGTAGCTGGTATGGGTGCAGATCTGTTCGAAAGTTACGCCGGATCCATTATTGCTCCGGTGGCTTTGATAGCTTTCAGTTTTCAGATTAGCTCCGCAGATGTACCGGTCCCAGGAGTGGCACGTCTGTTGATGTTTCCGATAGCCATTGCTTTTGTGGGCATGATTTCAGCTCTTATAGGATCTTTTACCGTGCGTGGAGGGGCTAACAGCACTCTCAAAGGGTTATCACGGCAACTGCATCTAGGTGTGAATGTTGCCATGGCACTCACTGTTATCGGTACTTTGATCACTGGATGGTTGTTCTTTTCCAACGGCGACTACAGCGGCCAGTGGTACGGGCTGTGCGTATCGGTAATCGGCGGTCTCTTAGTTGGCTGGGCAATCGGCAAAGTAGCAGAGATATGGACCAGCGACCATTACTTCGCGGTAAAAAGAATAGCCATGCAATCTGAGACTGGCCCCGCTACGACCGTTCTATCAGGTTTGTCATCCGGTATGGCTTCTGTGGCAGCTTCTGTGGTCTTGATAGGTGGCGGTGTGTTTCTAGCGTACTGGGGTGGCCAACAAACTCTAGGGGCTACATCTCTAGCCGGTGTTTACGGTATAGCGGTTGCAGCCATAGGAATGCTAGCCACCATCGGGGTTGTGGTGGCAGTCGACGCTTACGGGCCTATCGCCGATAATGCCGGTGGCATTGCTGAAATGGCTGAGCTAGAACCAAATGTGCGTGAAGCCACCGACGCACTCGACTCGCTGGGCAACACCACAGCAGCTATCGCAAAAGGATTTGCCGTAGGATCGGCTGCCCTCACAGCATTGGCTTTGTTCAAGACATTTCAGGCAGCATTATCGCGGGCGGCTTTATCGAAAGGGTCATTCTCCGAAACAGCAGAATCATCGCTGCAGATGGCCCAGTCCACCCTGCCAGAAGAAACTACGCATCACATCACCTCGCTATTCCCTTACAGCAATACAATACTCGAATCAAGCCTGTTCGTATCTTTGGATGTCGGGCAGGTAGACGTATTCATCGGCCTGCTAATAGGTGCTATGCTGCCGTTTTTGTTCGCTGCTCTTACCATCAACGCAGTAGGGCGAGCCGCGAGTAAGATGATAGCAGAAGTGCGACGACAGTTCCGTGAGATCCCCGGCCTGAGGGAAGGCAAGGCAGGAGTCACCCCCAACTCAGCGCGTTGTGTTTCCATTTCTACTGAAGCTTCACTTCGGGAGATGGTTGTACCAGGTATTCTGGCAGTACTCGTACCACTGATATTGGGATTTGTGGATGTAGACACCTTGGGTGGCTTTTTGGCTGGAGCACTGGTGAGCGGTTTCTCTTTGGCTATCTTTATGGCTAACGCCGGCGGTGCCTGGGATAACGCCAAAAAATACATAGAAGCTGGAAATCATGGCGGCAAAGGGTCCGATCCCCACAAAGCCGCCGTAGTGGGCGACACAGTGGGAGATCCCCTGAAAGACACCTCAGGACCGTCTATGAACATACTGATCAAAGTAATGACAATAGTCTCCTTGGTGTTTGCTTCAGCATTTGTGTAATACGACTATCTGCTCGCTGCATGGCTACTTTGTACGGCCTTGGCCTTGGAAATTATGTCCGAAGAAGACAAGTTGGAGTTTGCTATGGTTTCAGAACTGTTTGAACCCGAGCTTTGGTGCCCTGTCGAGGGATATGAGAACTTGACTGATGTCACCTACCACCGGGCAGTCAGTCAAGGTACCGTACGGATCGCCTTCAACCGACCTGAAGTTCGCAACGCTTTTCGCCCTCATACTGTGGATGAGTTATACGGCTGCTTAGAGCATGCCCACATGAGCGAAGATGTGGGCTGTGTGCTGCTTACCGGCAACGGTCCTTCACCCGAAGACGGGGGCTGGGCTTTCAGTTCGGGGGGAGATCAACGCGTTCGCGGCCATGATGGCTACCATTACACCACCGACAAAGCTCAGACGCTCGGACGTTTAGGTCGCCTTCACATTCTTGAAGTTCAGCGTCTCATACGTATGATGCCAAAAGTAACAATAGCATTAGTACCAGGCTGGGCTGCAGGTGGTGGTCATAGCCTACACGTAGTTTGCGACCTTACTTTAGCCAGTGCGGAGCATGCTCGTTTCAAACAAACCGACACTTCGGTCGCTAGTTTCGATGGCGGTTTCGGTTCAGCCTATTTAGCCCGTCAGATAGGCCAAAAGCGTGCCCGCGAGATTTTCTTTCTGGGTCGCACCTATACTGCACAGCAAGCTTTCGAAATGGGCATGGTGAACGCTGTCGTACCTCATGAGGAACTGGAAGACACCGGTTTACAGTGGGCTCAAGAGATACTCTCCAATAGCCCTACAGCCCAACGTATCATCAAATACGCATTCAATCTGATAGATGACGGCCTGATCGGACAGCAGGTTTTTGCAGGGGAGGCTACTAGGCTTGCCTACAAAACAAAAGAAGCTGAGGAAGGTCGTGACGCGTTCCTAGAAAAACGTCCACCCGACTACTCTGACACTTCCTGGCTCTACTAACCCTACAGCCCTGGTTAAGGCTAACTTTGCACAACGCATCCATGCTGGTAAGCTCCACTGATACTCGAACACTTCAGAGTCGCACAACACTATGAAGCTGGCAGCGCAACATGCTATGCCAGTAAACTCCACTGATACTCGAACTTCAGAGTCTTAACGTTGATTTAGGTAGGTTTATCGAACATGGCATTAGAAATTGCTCCTTCAATCATGGCTGCTGACACAGCCAAACTCGGTGAAGAATGTGAAACCCTCGAAGCGGCAGGAGCCGACCGTGTTCATTGGGACATAATGGACGGGACTTTTGTGCCAAATCTGACGTTTGGGCCCGATGTCGTAAAAGCCTGCAGGAAATACTCGAACTTACGCTTTGAAGCCCACCTCATGGTGGCAGATCCTGATAAGTGTTTTCTCTCATACATTGAAGCCGGCTGCGACAGCATTATGATTCATGTGGAGACCTGCCCACATTTGCACAAATCTTTAACAGCGATAGCTGACGCCGGAGCCTCCCCCGGTGTGGCGTTGAATCCTCACACTCCCGCGGTAGCCATTGCCGAGGTGCTCAGTCTGGTGGACACAGTTCTGGTGATGACCGTCAATCCTGGATTCGGAGGCCAAAATTATATAGCTTCGGTTGAACCGAAAATCGCTCAAATCAAACGCATGATCGACGCAGTAGACCATAGAATCGATTTGGAAGTAGACGGTGGAATCAAACTTGAAACAGCAGTAGGAGCAGTAACAGCCGGAGCGAATCTACTAGTAGCCGGTACCGCGATTTTCAAGCATCCAACAGGCCCTGCCAACGCGATTGCCAGCCTGCGCGAAAGTGTGCAACACGAGTAAAGCAAAGAGTGGGACACAAGAAATGTAGACCGTGTCAACACGATGAGCCAGGAGCAACGGTTGACTGGATAGCAAGTTAAATGGAATTGTCACGAGAAAAGAGGATGGTCGGTTATGGTGCAAAAGGATAGTTATCCACACGGGTCTTTCAATTGGGTGGACGTGTGTACTACCGACACAGAAGTAGCGAAGAGTTTTTATTCTGAGCTATTCGGTTTGGATTTTCAAGATGATTCTGCCGATGAAGACAACATTTACACGATCGGTTACAAAAATGGGCTACCCGTGTTGGGCATGATGACTAAAACCCCTGACATGACCGCGGGAGGAATGCCGGATTGTTGGGAAACCTATATCAGTGTCGACGACATTGAAAAAACAGTCGCTGCGATACCGGAAGCCGGTGGTAGATTGTTGGGGCCGGTAATGAATGCGGCTAGTGGAGCGGGTCGTTTAGCTGTAATTGCTGATCCCAACGGAGCGGTAGCAATCCTATGGCAACCCATCGGGAGTCATGGAGCTTGCTTGATCAAAGAACATGGCACTTTAAGCTGGAACGAACTAGTGGTCAACGATGTCGATGCTGCTATGGATTTTTATTGTGCATTGTTGGGCTGGTCTACAGAACCGTTAGATGATGATGGGCTTATCGGTATCCGCTGCGGCGACAGCGGTGAAATAATCGGAAGTGCTACCCTAGCACCTCCAGGCGTTCCCTCGCATTGGTCCGTCTATTTCGCGGTAAACGATTGTGACGCAACTGTTCAACATGTTCTTCGTCTTGGCGGTCAAGTCATAGTTCCAGCCTCAACCCAGAGGTCAGGCCGCACTGCACAAGTAGCCGACAATCAGGGAGCAATGTTTTGGATTACCACTTGCGAGTCTTAAAATGCCAGTCTTAAAATCTCCTTATTGCCACTAGTGACGTTTCAAGGATTTTACCGGGTGGCATTTCAGGGAAACACGCACGAACGCCATACATCGGTAGCAACAATAATATAAGCACCAACCGTTGCCGTGAACGTTTCTACGAACTTGCTACGCTTGCGTGTAATCGTTGGCGTGGAACTCTAGTTGCTATAACGCTTTCGCTGCTGTTTCGGCCGTGGTGGACTCTAGTTGTTCGACGTGGTGTTCTGCTGCCAGCTTGCGGTGTCTGCCAGCGGTAATAGCAGCTTCTAGGTTGTCGTTCAATTCTATGCATCCACTCATGCGGCGTTTCTCATCTTCTTGTTGCGTTGGCGATTTCGGATGATTACATGTATGCGACCAGTGATGTAACCGACTATAAAGCCTATTGCCACGCCAGCGACTACCGTCGTGTACTTCATAGCTGTTCCTATCACCGCAGCTACCATTATTATTGCGACAGCGGATGCCACCCAAAAGCGGCTGCTGTGCAGCCAGCCGGTGGCTCTACTGTTGTTTGTGTTCGTATTCATGTTCTAAACCTGCTTCTAATTGGTGTATGTATTCTTTCACTTTGTCTACGCTGCCGGTTTTGCGCTGGCGGTGGTTATTCCGACTCCTGTTAATAACCGTTCGACGTGATCATATTCTACTGCGTAGTAGTGAATGGTGATAATAACGACCACAGAAGCAATCAATGAGGGGGGGCTCAGCTGAGCCCCCGAACATTAAGAGTATGGACATACAAGATACCCAGCCTCACCACTTCAATGAGGGGGGGCTCAGCTGAGCCCCCGAACCTGAGCGAGAGGTTTGGAATACCAGCCGAAGACCTCACTTCAATGAGGGGGGGCTCAGCTGAGC
>JAPPJC010000048.1:3370-29314 GCA_028820455.1 Acidimicrobiaceae bacterium | reverse complement strand
CTGTCCTGATCGGAGCCTACCTGACTCCCCACTCCACCCTCATACGCGAAGAGCCTGATTAGTGTGGTTTTGTCTTCTTGGAATGTGAGGCAGTTGTTCGTCGGTGTTGTAGGTGTGCTAGTCTGCACTCTGTACGTAGCTTTTATCGTTGCGGCTGTTTCTGTGTTGATTTCGACATTGACAAAAAGTGATGCAGTAGCGATTGTCATGAGCTATATTATGGCTTTTGCTGTATGTTCTATCGCATTTTCTACTTCATGGGTGGTTACTGGTTATAGGGATGGTAGTTACGCCTTAAACAGTTCGATAGAATCCTTGGGAGCTTTGTTTCAGTATCTGTAGTAGGGGTGTCTGTTTGGTGGGCGTGTAGGAGTTTGCGTTTACCGGCTAGAAAGTAGCGGTTGTGTGAATTGCAGCGTTTTTCAGCGAGCTTGAACAGCTACTATTCGCCTCATGTTTGGTGGGGGTGTCCTTGTTTTTCGCAACGTGCGGGGCTGATTTTTCGTGGGTTTTCATGCGGGCGCGCGCTCGGAGGGACTCGAACCCCCAGCCTTCTGATCCGTAGTCAGATGCTCTATCCAAATTGAGCTACGAGCGCAATGTATGAATTCTAACAACACTTGAGCCTAACCACACTTGCTGGACGATGATACGTCTATCCGAATTGGCTGAGTGTTCATAATGATCAATGGCGAAACTGGCGTTGGCCTGTGAATAGCATCGCAATGCCATTGGAGTCGGCTGCAGCGACCACTTTACGGTCGTTTATCGAACCCCCGGGTTGCACTATTACAGCAACTCCGGCAGCGGCCGCAGCCTCCACCCCATCAGGGAATGGGTAGAAACCATCACTAGCACAGGCACCTCCCGCTGCTCTACCTGCGGCTTTACCAACAGCTAGTTGAGTAGCGTCGAGACGGTTTTGCTGTCCTGCTCCTATACCCCAAGCTACGCCGTCTTGTGCGAACACTACCGCATTGGAAACAGTTGCCGCGCAAACCTTCCAAGCAAAAACAGCGTCGGCTTGCTCTTTGACTGTAGGATGACGCGCGGAGGCTACTTCCCAGGAGTGTGGGTCTACATCATAACGGTTGGTCACGTCCTGTAGTAGGAACTCGTCGCCGAGCTGTCTTAGCTCCCAGTGTTGCAGTAGTCCATTCACGGGTTTGCATGTTCGCTGTCGACTTGTTTGTTCGCTGTGGGTTGAAGTGCTGTGATGCGAACGGTCATCTGCTGTTTTGGGTATGGGTAGGTTGTCTTCTGATATGGCCGGGTTTTCCTCTTCCCGGCATCCGGAGGAGTCAAACGCTTCAGGAGGAACTTCCAGCAGTCGGGTAGAAGTCCGCCGTGCGTGCAAGCGTTCGCAAGTGCCGTGCTTGAATCCTGTGGCTATGATTATGTCAGCTTGTGGTCCAGCGATGATAGCTGAGGCGGTGGCATCGTCAATTGTTGCATTGAGAGCGATGATCCCACCAAAAGCACTAGTGGTATCGCAAGCTAAGGCCAGCTTGTAGGCCTCATCCAAATGATCTGCTGTTGCGGCACCACAAGGGTTGGCGTGTTTCAATATCACAGCAGCCGGACGATCCGTGTTGAGGCCGCAAGCTAGTTCCCAAGCTGCAGCAGCGTCAACAAGGTTTAGATAGCTTAAAGGTTTGCCGCCTCGGCGTATTGTTTTGTCGAAAAAGCCAGCTTGTTGCGGCAGACGATAGCGAGCGGCTCGTTGATGTGGATTTTCACCGTAGCGGAGCTCTTCGGCTCGTTCCAAAGTTATTTGCACCACCGGTGGCAGTTGTGGGACTGTGGTAGGTGTTTGTGTTGTATCGATAGAGAGGTTTCGGGTGACTGTGGTAGGTGTGACAGTAGTCGATTTGAAAGTATTGGGGTTCATTTGGCTTGCAAACCAAGTTTCAATAGCTTTGTCGTATGTAGACGTGTGAGCGAATGCAGCATAGGCCAAACGTAGGCGGGTGTCATCTTCAAGCTGGCCATGTGCAGCTAGTTCTGACATAATCAGCGGGTAGTCCTCAGGGTTGACCACCACCCCAACACGCGCATGATTTTTAGCTGCGGCTCGCAGTAAGGCCGACCCGCCGATGTCGATAGTTTGGATACTTGGCTGAGCTTTGAACGGGTATAGGTTAGCTACTACCAGGTCAATGATCTTTATGTTGCCGGATTCTAGCTCTTTCATGTGAGTCGCGTTGCTAGTATCTGCAAGAATGCCGCTATGAATCAAGGGATGCAGTGTAACCACCCTATGACTCAACAGAGGTGGCAATCCGGTGTAGTCTGCTATGTCGGTAACGTCAAAACCTGCTGCAGCGATGAGTTCAGCTGTGCCACTACTGGCCAGTAACTCCCACTCCAATTCGGCTAGGCTGGCAGCAAGGCCGACTATGCTAGTCTTGTCGTAGACAGAGATCAGAGCAACCCGCCGACGTTGCTGACGTGCAGCCTGATGATGTGTCTTCATCACCGGTTCATTTTGTCGGAGCAGCAATTTTTCAGAATCAACCTGCAATCAGCTACGATTGGCTACAATCGGAGTTGAGCCACAACTTTTGAGGTGAGTTCTCCTATTTCAACCGGTGTGGTAGCCACATGTGCGCCTGCAGCTGTCAAAACTTTCTTTTTCGCAGCCGCTGTGCCTTTACCCTGAGATATTATCGCCCCTGCGTGACCCATCTTTTTGCCAGGAGGAGCAGTGACTCCGGCTATATATGCCACCACGGGCTTGGTCATTTGATCAGCGATATAGTCTGCAGCGTTTTCTTCAGCTGACCCTCCGATTTCACCGATCATCACCACTGCTTCAGTTTCCGGGTCGTTTTGAAAAGCTTCCAAACAGTCTTTAAAGCTAGTTCCGGGAACTGGGTCACCACCAATGCCTACACAAGTGGTTACACCTATGTTTTCTTGTTGGAGTTCAAACAATGCTTGATAGGTGAGTGTGCCTGAACGGCTGACAATACCCACAGGACCCCCAGGTTTGGCTATATGACCAGCAGTTATACCTATATTGCAGCGGTTTGGGCTTATGATTCCAGGACAATTCGGACCTAGCATGCGCACGTTCGGATAGTCGCGCTGCAGCTTGTTGAAAAGAAAAGCCTGGTCGTGGAAGGGCACGCCTTCAGTGATTACCACAATGAAGTCTATTCCACCGTCTGCGGCTTCTAAAACCGCCTCTTTAACCCAAGGTGCAGGAACGAACAAGCAGCTAGCATTCGCTCCGGTAGCGTCAACAGCTTCGGATACTGTCGCAAACACAGGTATACCGTCAACATCTGTGCCTGCTTTACGGGGATTTGTGCCAGCTACGACCTGTGTCCCGTATTCACGGTTCAGCAGACCGTGATAGCGACCCTGGCTGCCAGTAAGCCCCTGATACACCACTTTTGTTTTTTCGTCAACAAAAATACTCATAACAGCCTTATATTTCCAAACAGTGATGCATTGACAGCTTTGGTGGTTATGATGTCGCTCGAGTGGATCTAGCCAGTTCCACAGCTAGCCGCGCTGCTTCCAGCATGTCTGATGCCATCATCAAATCAGAACTGACATGAGGTTTCAATAGTTCTCGCCCTTCATCAGCAGTTGTACCGTCTAGACGTACCACCAGAGGAGAGGTGATATCTACCCTGTTCAAAGCTTCAATAATGCCGTTAGCCACTTTGTCGCAACGGGTTATGCCACCAAAAATATTTACCAGAATGGATTCAACAGACTGGTCATTGTTAAGCAATTCCAAGGCAGCTGTCATCACGTTGGCATCTGCGCCACCGCCAAGGTCGAGAAAATTAGCTGGTTTCCCTCCGACCTGGTGAACGATATCAACAGTACTCATTGCTAGGCCTGCTCCGTTGGCAATGACTCCTACTGAACCTTCCAACCCTACGTATGTGAGGCCCTTAGCGTGAGCCTCACGCTCGCGATCGTCGCGTACTTGAGTAGCAACATACTCCTCGTAGCTTGCGTGGCGGTAGATACTGTTGCCGTCTACGCTTATCTTAGCATCTAAAGCCACGACATCACCTGCTGAGGTTAAGATCAAAGGATTGATCTCCACTAGTTCAGCGTCGGCTTCAACGTACACCTTGTATAGAGACATCAGCATGTCGACTATTCTGTCTAGTGCAGTCTTGTCTGTGTGGGCTTGTTCAGCCCACACCCGTGCTGCGGATGCTGTTAAACCGTCAAGAGGGTTAATCAAGACTTTGGCGATAGCTTCAGGTTTTTCCTTGGCTACTATTTCAATCTCCACCCCGCCTTCAGCCGATAAAATCCCTAAGTGCTGTTTAACTGAGCGGTCAAAAGTGAAGCTGACGTAATATTCATCAGCAATATCTGCTGCTTTCTCGATCCAAAGCCTGCGAACTATGTGGCCTTTAATGTCAAGCCCAAGTATGTTGTCAGCGTGTTTGCGTACATCTTGCAGGCTGTCTCCTATTTTCACTCCACCTGCTTTGCCGCGTCCTCCTGTGTGAACTTGAGCTTTCACAACTACCGGCAAGCCGATGCTGTCAGCAGCTGCGACAGCTTCATCAGCCGAGAAGGCGATCTGTCCGGTCGTGACAGGAAGTCGGTAGCCGGCTAACAATTCTTTGCCTTGATGCTCTAAAAGATCCATAGAGGTTGTGCAGTCTTAACTGTTTCCAATGTTCTGTTGTCTAGCAGTGTATCCATTTGAATGTCTGAAGTTTGAAAATCCACACTGTTTGTCATGCTGGCACAGGGCTAGTTATTTTGTTGTTGAGGTATTCTGCCATCAGTGCCGATCATAACGAATATGTGATAGTCGCTTACACCTTCGGGATTGGCTATTAGTGTGAGAATAAAGGAAGGTGCTTTAGTTAGGATGTCCGGTGGTGCAGACAATGAAGAAGCTACTACTTTAGCGTCGTCATGGTAGGTATCCTTGTAGAATATCGTTGATGGCTCTATAGGTGGGCGAGCTGCGTTTTTGGGGCTTGTCACATAACCCTTACTAGCTAGGAGTGTAGCAGAGGCTCCTGCTAAACCTGAAATGTTGGTACCGTTGACTGTCACTACTTTAACTGTTTCTGGTGGGTGAGTGATCAGTGTCGGTACTGTAGGCAGAGTTTCGGTGGAAGGGTCGAGTGTTGTGTCTGTTGTTTCGTTGTTGTCGCTGCCGTTGATTTCATCTGCAGGGGTTGAATCTGTTGAAGTATCGTCGTCTGATTCTCCGGTTTCTGTAGTGTTGTTGTCTTTCGCAGGCAGATCAGTATCGCTGCCATTTTCTTCGTCTGCAAGTTCGATGCTGTCGCTGAAAGCGAAGAAAAGCACAAAAGCCCCAATTATGACAGCCGTGAAAGTAAGAAACACTCCCATGCCTGGGGACATGCCAGCTGAGCTTCCAGGAGTGTCTTCAAATGTGGTGTTCATGATCTTTCGCGCTTTTCGTTTGATATCTGCTGGCTCATTGCTGACCTTTGATATCTTTACCTCTTATCTTGAGCGGTTGTTCACAATAAAGTATCAGACAAGTATCATGTAGACTTAATTTGTCTACTCGTACCTTTATGGGTTTGATTGGTTTGGATACAAGTTTAGGATACTCAGATATCGAACACTCCGTTGCTAAGAGTTTTATAATATCCTTTAAGCTCTTTCCAGGATGTTCTAGCCCGGGTAGCTCAGTCGGTAGAGCAGCTGTCTTGTAAACAGCAGGTCGCAGGTTCGAATCCTGTCTCGGGCTCTCGCACTCTCGTCTAGGCCGCATTCTTTATCTGACTAATCAAATGTATAACTCCAACCCACCCACAAAAACACCCTCCCAGCTTCTCGTCGCACTCTTCATCCAACTGCTCGAATCATCCGACCTAAGCAAGACACTTCAAACCGTGCTTGCCGTATAGAGGCTCTTCGGTTGTTCTTACGCTAGTACCATAGTTCAGCTTTGATTGAAAACCGGTGCCCAGGTTGCACTGTCTGAGATTTGCTCTTGTGCCGGTGCTTCTACAGAGATATCAGCACCAAAATCGTAGAATTCCATGATGTACTGAAAATCTTCTATTGCCGCCGTTTCCGAATCGCCTATGCCTTGTTCGGATTCCAGCATTTCCAGCATTTCATCGAATGCTGCTCCTATATCAATTACTATGCGCCGGATTCTGGCTTCCGCATCGACGTTTACGTGAACCTCCAAATCCGCATTTTCTAAAAGGGCGACCGCGCTGTTGATGGAGTCGATAGCTTCAGTGTATGCGGCCGCTAAGTCAGTATCTTCATCGAGTAGAGAACCAAGATCTCCACTAGGATCCCCTGAGCTGAGCAACTCATCGAAATCTATAGTCGAATACAATGCAATCATTTGTTCCGCTAAGCTTTTGTACGACTCAATCAACGATTCGGACATTTCTGTTAATGGCATCTGAAAACCTATTACCAGGGTTTCAACGTCTCGTACATCTTCAACACCAAGAACCTGCGCATTTTGCGCACTTTCAAGCAAAACAAGCGAACTTCTGTATGGGTCGCACTGTATGAAAGTGTTGCCTTCGAATTCAAAAGGAAATACGCAAAGTATCCTTTCCAGCAGTTCAGCTTCTTGAGCGTCCGGTGCTTCCTCATTATCTTCAGCACCTACTGTATTGATGATTAATGGTTGCCAGGTATGTTCAGCTTCTTCACTGCCTACTCTAGTCCAACGTCTGTATACTGTGTCATCTCCCACGTAGCGGAACTCCATCTCAGTATCCTGTGCCAATTCGGGATCGTTTTTGGTTGGAATATGACCTAGAACTGCTACATCACCTTCAGCATCAGACTCAAATCGTGCTGTCAATAATGTTGGCACAGGCTCTATCTCGTAGGGGAATTGTTCAGATAGATAGCTTGTGAACTCACCGCGCATTGTCCCTGGATGAGGCTGTGCAAGTACTACAGCCAAAGATTCCACGGCCTCGGGTTCACTCATATCAGTATCTGCCAAATCACCGATTTCATCGTCAGTTTGGCTGTCTTGTTGTGGGTCGGTAGTTTCTTCTGATGGTTCAGTAGTCGTGGTTGTATCTTCAGCGTCATCTTGATCTGGGAAAGTTATTGCAGGGGATGGAGTCGTTCCGTCATCGCCGATAGTGCAAGCTGAAGCGGTTGATATTGTGGCAATGCAGCAAAACGCCGCAATGAGATAACTGTTTGTTTTCCTGGGTTTAGCAATGAAAGCAGCTTTTTTGGTTGCTGTATGTTTAAGGTATCCTAAGGCTTCATAAGCCCATGGACTAAGCTTGCTCATGTCGTTTCCTTTC
Source organism: Acidimicrobiaceae bacterium (assembly GCA_028820455.1). Taxonomy (GTDB): domain Bacteria; phylum Actinomycetota; class Acidimicrobiia; order Acidimicrobiales; family Aldehydirespiratoraceae; genus JAAXHB01. The sequence continues at coordinate 22,040 of JAPPJC010000048.1, read as the reverse complement.
GAATGGTGTTTGCTGTGCTGCTGAATGTTGTTAGGCGAATGTAAGTGGAATGTACTTGTACATGGATGACGAAAATGTTGTGAGAATGCCGTGACAGAGCTAGTTCGTGGAATCAGGCCATTAGCTGCTATCAATACTAGCCTATATTACGAGTTTTGAGTACATCTGCAAAGCCTCGCACTACTGAATGGGATACGCCTGTCGTGTCGTCTTTGCCGACAGCGAAATGTTTTGTGATCATACCTATCTGCTCAGCTGCATCTAGATGTTCTGACACACTTGACAAGTAAAGGCAGTCGTATACTTCGATGGACATTGTGCGTCGGGCTGCTTCTAGAAGTGATTGTTGAGGCAGCACAGCACCCACTTCACCACTTGTCAGCCATAGGTCTAGTAAGTCTTCAAGTTGGGCCATACGGCGTAGTCTTTCACCCCATTGGCGGGGTTGGTTGCTGACAGCCACAACGGGAAGTTTTTGTTCTGCCGCCTTTTCAAGAAATTCGTGCAATCCGGGAACTAGTCGATAAGAAGAGAGGTAATGTGTTTCTATTTTCATCCCAATCGGCCCTAGTCCTATATCACTCCAAAACTCTTCAGGTGTAATTCTTCCTAGGATTAGATTGTGATACCGTTGCCGTAAGAATGCGGTGTCTATATCCGGCAGTTCTTTCTGTATCGTTGGCAGGAGAAGACCCTCAAAAGGTGTAAGCGGCCGAACAATGACACCGTGAGCGTCGATTATGAGAAGTCGCAAAAAACGTTTGAGAGGTTTGCGAGATTCAGCAGCTCGGGTAGCAGCTCTCCGTTCACGATGACGAGTTGCGCGCCGCCGGTGGCCTTTCGGTATGCTCATGACGGTCATAAAACGTGCCATAACCAAAATCAGCAGTGCCACGCAAAAAGCTATAGCAGCAGCTATTGAGACGTATCTCACTATTTTTGGATTGTTGAAATTAGCGGCTGAAGATATTGAGATGGTTGCTATCGGGTCACCGTAAGTGAAGTGCCATCTAGCAGTTCGCCCTGCTACTTCATTTGGGGTTAGTGTAGAGACGCCACCCTCTTCAGGTGTGGTGTCATCAGCATTATCCGGCGTGAGAATATCCGCTTGCAGTGTCAGTTTGAGATCTAGCTCAAAGAAATACTCAGAAGCCTTTAAAGCGGCCTCTATCTCCTCCGCTGGCCGTCCAAAGAACTGCCCGTCGAGTATCTCAGCAAGTTCTGCATCACTGAACACTTCCAATTGAGGAGATGGATTGATAGTGGTCCTGAAGTTCCATCTGGTTTCACCAAAAGAACTATCTTGTTCAAGTTTTAAATTCGAAAAAATCGCTTCAGGGCCAGCTATCTCATCAAGAATAGGTTGTAGCTGATGTGCAGAATCGAACTTTTTGAATGTTGTGATGATCACACCCCCATCAGCGGGTATTGGGTCGATGATAGGTGGTGCCCACCCAGCTTCTATAATGTCATCCACTATCAAGTCGGAGATCAGTTCAGGTGCCGCCATAACAGCATCGTCGTCTGCGGTAACTGCGACAGTGACTTTCCCCGACCCGTCACCTGCTACATGTATGTCTATATTGGTGTTGATCCTACAAGCAGTTATCAGCATCAAGCCCGTCACAACCCCCATTCCCAGTACCGCGTGAAAGAAAAATCGCAGTCTGTGGCAGGTGAGATGCATCAAGCCCGTCACAACCCCCATTCCCAGTGCCAGTCTTTTTGTGATTTCTAGGAGTTTTTTGGGTAGGTGGGATAGGCGCAGACATAGAGAGTTTTGGCATCTTATGCCCGGCTTGCTTGGCGGCTTGTGCAAGCTCAATAGCTTTTTTGACTTATTCGATTTTGACTTATTAGACATTGCGAGTTTGACATTGAGCTGACTTCAAAAGCGGCCCATTGTCACACAGGTTGATGCTGCAACTGAGACAATATCTTGTGACGATATCTGGCGACAATCAATAATCTTGTGATTGATCTTATGGTCAAGCAGGACTGCTGTCAGTGGTACGATCTACCATTTTTTCTAGTTCTTCTAGCTCGGGGTCGGGTGGTTCGAAACCTTCAATAGCCCTGAAAACAATTCTGCTTTTATTGTTGTCCTCTGGATCAGGTTCAACATCGACTACAATTATCTCACCTACTTTGAATTGCCGCTCAAGCAGCTTTTCGGAAAGCGGGTCTTCAACTAGACGTTGTATAGCACGTCGCAGAGGTCGTGCTCCAAGTGTCGGGTCGTATCCAGTGATCGCTAGATGAGATTTAGCGGCATCAGTAAGCTCAAAACCCATTCCTTGCCCCTGTATTTGTTTAGCAGTTCGTGCTATCATCAGGTCAACGATTTGGCGTACATCTTTTTGCGTGAGCTCGTGGAAAACTATTACTTCGTCGATGCGGTTCAAAAACTCAGGTCGGAAGTGCTTCTTCAGTGTTTCTTGGACTTTTGCTTTCATTCGCTCGTAGGTGACTTTCGCATCAGTTTGGGCGAAACCAAGATTCGCTTTGCGAAGATCGGATGTTCCCAGGTTGGATGTCATGATCAGTACAGTGTTGCGGAAATCTACGGTATGGCCTTGACTGTCAGTGAGCCTGCCTTCCTCAAGGATTTGCAGGAGTGTGTTGAAAACATCGGGATGAGCTTTTTCGATTTCATCAAAAAGTACCACTGAAAAGGGTTTACGACGCACTCGTTCGGTTAGCTGTCCGCCTTCATTGTAACCGACGTAACCTGGTGGAGAGCCGATCAGACGACTCACGGTATGCTTTTGCATGTATTCCGACATGTCAAGGCTGATCAAAGCGTCTTCATCACCGAAGAGAAACTCTGCCAGGGTTTTGGCGAGTTCAGTTTTGCCCACACCGGATGGTCCTAAGAAAATAAAGGAACCATTCGGCCGTTTCGGGTCTTGTAGTCCAGCACGTGTTCGGCGAATGGACTGCGAAACCGCTCTGATAGCATCATCTTGGCTGATCACTCTCTTGTGCAGATCGTCTTCCATGCGGAGTAGTTTTTGGGTTTCTTCTTCGGTGAGCTTGTACACTGGGATGCCAGTCCACAACGACAGCACGTTGGCGATGCCTTCTTCGTCTACTTCGTTGAACAGGTCGACGCCAGACGCTTCAGCTTCACTTTCCAATTCAGCACGACGCTTCAAAAGTTCGCTTTCTTTGTCTCGCAATTCAGCGGCTTCTTCATAGTTTTGCGATTCAACTGCAGCTTCTTTACGTGTTGTGACCTCGATTAGTTCAGCTTCAAGTTCTTTATAAGCAGGCGGGGTGGACATACGTTTAATGCGTAGACGTGCTCCAGCTTCGTCAATTAGGTCTATTGCTTTATCCGGTAGTTGGCGATCAGAGATGTAACGGTCTGCTAGGTTTGCAGCAGCGACTATAGCTTGGTCTGTTATTGTGACTCGGTGATGGCTTTCGTATCTACTGCGTAAGCCTTTCAAAATCTCAATCGTATGTGCTATAGTCGGTTCTTCTACTGCTATCTTTTGAAAGCGTCGTTCGAGGGCAGCATCTTTTTCGAAGTATTTGCGGTATTCTTCAAGCGTTGTGGCTCCGATTGTTTGAAGTTCGCCGCGTGCCAGCATCGGTTTGAGAATCGAGGCAGCGTCAATAGCACCTTCAGCAGCTCCCGCGCCTACAAGTGTGTGTATCTCGTCGATGAACAAAACAATATCGCCGCGTCCTCTGATTTCTTTGAGCACTTTTTTGAGCCGTTCCTCGAAGTCTCCTCGGTAGCGACTGCCAGCCACTAAAGCACCTAGATCCAAAGTATAGATTTGTTGGTCTTTTAAAGTTTCCGGCACCTCGTCGGCGGCGATTGACTGTGCCAAGCCTTCTACAATAGCAGTCTTGCCGACGCCCGGTTCACCCACTAGAACGGGATTGTTTTTGGTGCGTCTGCTGAGTATCTGCATGATCCGTTCAAATTCACGGTGACGCCCAATCACTGGGTCGAGTTCTTTTTCTTTAGCCAACTGAGTGAGGTTTCGTCCGAACTGATCGAGTATTTTTGAGCCTAAAGCGAAATCCCTTTTCGTACCTCTCTGTCCTCCAGCAGCTGCGGTTGCTTTCGCTCCTCGGCCTGTTTCAGTTCCATACGATGATAATTGCTGAATAACCTGCTCACGGACTCTAGGCAGATCAGCTCCGAGCTTTACGAGTACCTGTGCGGCTACACCCTCACCTTCTCTGATCAACCCTAGGAGGATATGCTCAGTGCCTATGTAGTTGTGGCCGAGTTGTAATGCCTCGCGCAGGCTGAGCTCCAATACCTTTTTGGCTCTGGGGGTAAAAGGAATATGGCCGCTGGGAGAGTTGCTACCTTGTTCTATGAGTTCCTCTACTTGTCCTCTTACCAGTTCAAGACTGATACCTAGAGATTCCAGTGCTTTCGCAGCTACACCCTCACCTTCATGAATGAGACCGAGGAGGACATGTTCAGTGCCTATGTAGTTGTGGTTCATTTCGCGGGCTTCTTCTTGGGCGAGTACAACTACACGGCGAGCTCTGTCTGTGAACCGTTCAAACATTTGAAACCTCCTCTCGTCCCAATATGCCTTCGGTGTTTTCGCTGGAAGTGATGATCGTAATCGATGATATGGTCGTAATTGATGACATGGTTATCAAAATAATCAAAATATTATGTCTAAGTATCACTCAATGCAAAAGCATACCCGCAAAGGCATACCCGCCATGAGTAAATTGTTTTTGAACTGTTTTGCTGTAAGGAAACTTGGTGGTTATTCTATTTTGGTGATGTTTTGTGGTGCCCCATCCAACCCTAGTAACCATACCGTAGGAAACTTGGTAGTGATTCTATTTTAGAGATTATTCTATATTGCCGGATACAGCTACTAGCCTTATTGACATGAATACAAAAACATTCGGGTATGTCTGATATGGTATCTTTTTTGCAAGATGATTTACAGCGGGTGGAGAAGAAGCTGTTCGACTGTGCGCAATCTTCCAGCAAGCTAGCTACCGAATTGTCGGTCTATCTTATAGAAGCAGGGGGCAAAAGGGTTCGACCTAGCCTTTGCATCGTGTCATCACAGGTACAAGACCTCGATAGTGCTCCAGTCCGGCTAGAGGTTGTGAAAGCCGCTGTTGCTGTGGAGCTTGTTCATATAGGCACTCTCTGCCACGATGATGTCATGGACAACGCAACCACAAGGCGGTCAGTGCCGAGTGTGAACAATCGTTGGGGTGACAGGGAGGCTATTTTGGCCGGAGACTACCTGCTTAGTCGTTCTGGTGAAGTGGCCGCTGAACTAGGTTCTGAGGTAGCGAGTTTAATAGCTCGTACGATTGCACGGTTATGTGAGGGACAAGTGGTGGAACTGGAATCCGTCTACGACTTAAATCGCAGCGAATCGCTTTATGAAGAAGCAATCGCAGGCAAAACTGCTGTCCTGCTTTCTGCATCCTCCCGTATAGGAGCTATGGTCAATGACTCGCCGCAGGTTGTAAAGGATGCTTTGGAAGATTTTGGCTACGCATATGGGATGTCCTTCCAAATAGTAGACGATATTTTGGATATAGTGGCCACTGATGAACAACTTGGAAAACCGGCAGGCAACGACCTGCTGGAAGGTGTTTATACGCTTCCTGTGATTCGAGCTTTATCTGATCCTGATGTAGGTGATGAACTGCGTGACCTGTTAGGACACCGGATTGACGAAAAAACCCGTGATAGAGCTTGCGAGCTTATAAGGTCTACCAATGGTGTAGCTGAAGCGCGGGAAGTAGCCCAGTTGTGGGCTTCTAGAGCTCAAGCAAAACTGGAAAAGCTGCCCGACACGTTGGCCACGGAATCTTTGAGGACAGCTGCTGATCAACTTCTCGACAGAATAGATAGTGACCAAGACAGTTTCTAGTTAGCAGCTAGTCGGAGTCGCAATTTTCATTGTTGGTTTTGCCGAGGACATGCCCACTGTCAATTTTTTGAGGAGGCGACACCCCACCACGGGAGAGAAACGATCTTCTACTGTCGGCTGCACTGGGGGCTGCTGCTATGAGTTTTGGGGAAGCCTCTTATAGTGTGCTACCAAACAGACCGGATAGCTTCACTGGGGGGACTGCTGCTATAAGTTGTTCAGGGGGATTGTTGTTCTGCGTTTTCGGCGGGAGGTTCTGGTTCTGCCTTGTTGAGGGGCTGGTGCGGGTAGTTTGACTACTTTGGCTAGATTAGGAGTTGGGGCGGTGTTGTGCGGGAATGCCATGGCGTTCACGAACAATTCTTGAAACCTCGGCTCGGTTGCTGTTTCAATTTTTTTGATGGTTCGGACTGTTTGTTCGATTTCGGTTTTCTGACGATTTGATAACAGCATACGAACAGCACCTATTCCAGCAGCGTTTCCTACGGGTTGCACGTTCTCAATGGGGGTGTCGGGGATCATCCCTAGCAGCATAGTGTGGGCTGGACTTAGGTGAGCCCCAAAAGCACCGGTTAAACGTATGTTGGCTAGTTGCGTGATGCCCGAATGTTCGCAAAGCAGGTCGATACCCGCACGTAAAGCAGCTTTGGCTAGTTGTATGGCTCGAATGTCATTCTGGGTGATCGCTAATCTGATCGGCTCATGCTGGAGTATGTAGGAGTAGGTGCGTCCTTCGGCTACGATTCGGGAAGGAGGCTGGCTGTTAGTGTCGTTTTGCCTTATGCTGTCTTGTTCTGTGCTGCTGTCTTGTTCTGCAACGCGGGGAAAGGGAAGAGGACTTATAACGCCTTGTCGGTTGATTATTCCCGCTAGGAACATTTCCGCAACTGCTTCTATTATTCCTGAGCCGCATACCCCGGAAATTGTTAAACCCCTCTTGGCGAGTGCAGCTGTGAAGCCGGTTTCATTCGACCAAAGATCACAGCCGATCACTTTGAAATATGGCTCAAAGGTGTGTGGGTCAATCCGCACTTTCTCGATAGCACCGGCAGTGGCTCGCTGACCGCAGCTTATTTGCGCTCCTTCAAAAGCGGGGCCCGTAGGACTTGAAGCGGCTAACAATTGTTGACTGTTGCCTAACACGATTTCAGCGTTGGTGCCCACATCCACTATTAGTACTGGTTCTTTGGAGTGATGAGGACGTTCTGCCAACACCATGGCAGCAGTGTCGGCCCCAACATGCCCGGCAATGCAAGGAGCCACGTAGAGTGCCGCGTTCGATAGTTGCACTCCTATGTCCGCTGCTCGCCCTTTCACGGCTTCACCGACAGTTAAAGTAAAAGGAGCGGTTCCTAGTTGCACGGGGCTGATGCCCAACACGAGATGATGCATTATGGGATTGCCGACTACTACCAGTTCGTGCAAGTGATTTCTGTTTATGTCCGTCATGCTGCAAAGTTCGTTTATGAGGCTGTTGATGGTTTCGCGCACCGCTGCTGTGAGCTTGGCAGCACCATCGCGGTTCATCATCGAGTAGGAAACCCGACTCATAAGGTCTTCGCCAAAACGTATTTGAGGGTTCATTTGCCCGTTGGTCGCCAATACTTCGCCGCTGGTTAGATCAACCAAATAACCGGCTAAGGTAGTAGAACCCACGTCTACTGCCACCCCGTAGGCAGCATCAGAATATCCTGCTCGCACTCCCAGCACACGTTTACGATTGTGCACCGCTACTGTCACAGCCTCTTCACCAGCTCGTAGAGCTGTTTCCAAATCCCGTAACACAGGAATGTCGATATCGACTTCCTCCAAATTCCAGTCGTTTCGCAATGCTTGCTTGACATTGGCGGCGTTAGTGGTTTCTTCGCCTAATGTGGTTGTGCGGGTTTGTATGTAATGCAATGTGACTGCTGGGTCTAATGTGGCATCACCCAGATCTATATTTTTGCACACTACCGGGCGATGGATTTGACTCTCTTCAGGTATGTCGGCCACCAGGTTGTCCAGTATTCTGGCTTGACAACCGAGACGGCTTCTATGGCTGAGTGGACGTCTACCCTTGTAGTTCTGCTCGGTTGACTCTGGCGTGGAAAGCGAACTCGAGCTGCTATCGATATCCCATTTGGCAAGGTAGCCTTCCACCGGTGTTATTTGGCATCTGCCGCACAATCCACGCCCGCCGCATACAGAATCAAGGTCCACTCCGGCTGCGCGGGCGGCGTCTAGCACGCTTGCACCCTCGAGTGTGCTGACTCTTATGCCTGCTGGGGTGAAGACTACGCTCAGCTGTTGTTGAGATCTTTCCTTCATGTGGTCGCTCTGCTTGTCACAAGAGTTTCCACTGCCTGTCATAAGAATACCGGGGTGAGGACTACGTTCAGCTGTTGTTGAGATGGTTGAGTGGCGGTGTTTTGGGCTTGCGGCTAAAGCGTTGTTGTTTCACTGCCACTGCTGTCATGTGAATAGTGGTCAGGCTGTGCTGGATTGCCTGCTGTTACGTCGATTTTGGCGACGCCTTCTAGCCGTTCGTGTTCGAGCTGCTGCCGGATTGCGGTGTGCGGCTATCCAGGCGGCGCAGTCACGGTCGTTGCCGGTTAAAACATCAGAGGCTAAAACAGCGTTCTTGGCTTCTGGATGCAACGGGTTCATGATAGCTGATGTCATCCCCGCACCTATCGCCATCGCTAGGAAAGTTCCAGTGACCACATGACGGTTTGGAATGCCAAAACTCACATTACTGGCACCACAAGTGGTGTTCACCTTCAGTTCCTCACGTAGTCGTCGTACAAGCCGCAACACTTGTTGTCCGGCTGTGTTCATAGCTCCTATCGGCATTACCAGCGGATCTACTACCACGTCGGCAGTTTTGATGCCATGGTCGGCTGCACGTTCCACGATTCTACGTGCCACCGCAAAACGCACATCGGGGTCTTCGCTGATCCCGGTTTCGTCGTTGGAAATAGCCACCACAGCGGCGTTGTATTTCGCTACCAGCGGCAGCACACGCTCCATCACCTCTTCTTCACCTGTCACAGAGTTGATCAATGGCTTACCCTCATATACTGCGACCGCCGCTTCCAATGCTTCAATCACGGAAGAATCAATCGATAATGGCACATCGGTTACTTCTTGTACCACCTTCACGGCTTTAGCCAGTAGAGCAGGTTCGTCTGCTAGGGGGATACCAGCGTTAACGTCGAGCATGTGGGCCCCCGCTTCAACCTGGGCGACAGCGTCGCTTTGTACACGACTGAAGTCGTTATTGCGCATCTCTTGGGCCAACAGTCTGCGACCGGTGGGGTTTATGCGTTCGCCGATCATCACGAAAGGCCGGTCAAAACCTATCACCACTTCTTTACTGGCAGAACTGACTACTGTACTGGTCATATAAGGGTAATTTCTTAGGCTGTATAACTGTGTTCGGGGAGGGGGGTGTGGTTGGTTGGGTAGGATTAATGATTCATAGGGTCCGCTGCTGTTGGGGATGAGCTTGCTGTTCTTGTTTCGGGTTTGTCGGGATTCCAGCCTCCTGCTTGCACAAATTGGTTGAGACGTTCTAACGGAAAGGCGTCTTCAAGTTCAGCTGCAGTTGTCAAGGCCGCATCTTGAGGGTTGTCTAGGTTTTGTGGATTGTTTGGATTGACTGCTACTGTAACTTTGCGCCATTCTGCCACGTATTTGGATGCTTGTGTCATGCCTGCGGTCATGGCAGCACGGTCGATCGCTTTTTGGAAACGGCGAGGCAGGATGCGTTGTATACGCTCATCGCCTACGTTGGCGTTAACTTGAGCGGGGATATCTCTCCAATAGATGATCACCAATTCGCTGTTGCTGCGACGTCTGTTGCTGCGAGCACGTGAATGTTTCACATTATTTTGTGCACGCAAAGCCACCTGCCGTCCTCTGGGAGTATCAGGACTTACCGGTGATGGTTTTTTAGAGCGCATTGTTATTTATCAGCGTGTGCTTGAGTGTGCTTGGATACGTTTGGGATTGTCTTAATGGAATGTTCTCTTAGATTGAGTATCTGTGTTTTGAGTTGATCCACACCCGTGAAAACTCGTTTACACGGCAAGCCAAGTTTGTCAGCCGCTTTTTCGGCGCGTTCCGTTAGCAGCGGATCGTCTGATTGTGCAAGATGGATCACTCTTGTGTAGTTGCGGAAATACATTTCAAGTAGTTCGGGATGCTTGGATATGCCAAGTCCTTCCATGATTATACGATCAAAATGTGTCACCAGGTAATCTGTCAGGTAGAAGGTGCCTGGCTCAGCATCTTGCCATGCTTTGAATTGCCCTACCCCTGCTAGCAGTTCATAGCAGTGAGTCCCAGGCAGACGCTGCACTCCCTCTTCGTTGCATACTTCATCCAGCATTCCTCCTGTGCCACAATCCATGTATCCCACAAAAATCGCATCGAATCTTTCTTCGGCCTTGGCTGCTAGCACACGCTGGCGCACCATTTCGGGTATTAGCTTTGGAGTGTTGTGTAAAACAGCTGGGAGACATTGGATGGTTATCCAGTCGAACTTTCTCGTCACAATCTTCAATTCTCGCACCAAAGCCCCGCAAGCAATTATCAAAGCACGTAGTGGGATGCTGTGCGTTGCGTCTGCACTCTTGGACTCGGCTCGTTCGGGGAAGGTCATGGGCTATCTCGTTCTTCGTTGCCGGAGAAGTACGCCACTTCTCCAAACGGCGATTGATGATGTCTATGCTGGGGTACTTTCGATGTTGTTAAGCTGCATCCGATTTGCCTCTAGCAGTGAAGTAGCTTTTTCTACGGCCACAGCTGCATCTCGGCAGTAGGCGTCAGCACCTATGGCAATCCCGAATTCCTCGTTGAGCGGGGCTCCTCCTACCAACACTATGCAGTTGTTGCGCAGATCTTTTTCTATCATTTTTTCTATTACTGTCTGCATATATGGCATGGTAGTGGTCAACAATGCTGACATTCCCAGAATTTCGGGGTGATATTTTTCTACTGCGTCTATGAACTCTTCTGCACTTGTGTTGATGCCTAGGTCCACCACCTTGAAACCCGCCCCTTCCAGCATCATAGCAACCAGGTTTTTGCCGATGTCATGAATATCACCTTTGACCGTGCCAATCACCACGCTACCGATTGGTTTGGCTCCTGTTTCCACCAATAGTGGCCGGAGTATCGCCATACCCGCTTTCATAGCGTTCGCAGCTAGAAGGACTTCAGGCACGAAAAGTATGCCATCACGGAAATCGAAACCAACAATACGCATTCCTTCGACCAGAGCATCGTTAAGTATCTTTTCGGCATCCCAGCCTCGCTCTAACAGGATTTCCGTGCCTTCCACTATTTCATCACCGAGCCCGTCGTAGAGGTCGTCACGCATCTGCTCCACAAGCTCATCATCTGTGAGGGTCGACAAGTCAAGCTCGTCTTCGAGTTCGTCGTTATCGTCTGCGGTCAAGGTATTGGGTTTGGGTCAGGGATTATTACGCTACAGTTCAAAGCTCAAGGCTTCATTGTGGTGTGTTTGAATTTGAGAGGTTTTGAATTATTCAGTCGATGCGTTGTGTAACAGTTTAAGGCTTTGCTGTCGGCTTAAGGCTTTGCTGTCGGCGTGCTGTTGTCAGTAGCCATGTGCTGTGTGTGTGTCTGGGGTAGTGCCATATTTTCGTTATCAGACCATCCAGGTCGGCTAATGGGCTAAGATGCTGTCACCAAATCTGAGATCTGTAATGTGTAATATAGCCATAGCTGTAATATAGGCATAGCTGGATGTGTAAGACTCGTCACTACAAGTGGCCATAGTTTAGTCCACACTTCACTGTTTTAGGCCTGCAGTGTTCTAGGCATGACTAGCCTGTAGTACGGCTATCTTTATTGTCTTATTATGGCCTTTATTGTTTTATTATGACGAAATGAACTATTGACTTGGTATGGCTTGAGCATTGATTTTTAGTAGCGGCGATTATGGTAGTGGTAATGATTTTGGAAGTGATGAAGCTGTGACTGAATTTGAAACACCAGCACACCGTTATGACGCTGTTATGGCTTCTGAGATTGAAATCAAATGGCAAAAATACTGGCGTGATCATGGAGTGTATGAAACCCCTAACCCTTCAGGGCCTTTAGGTGACCCGTCAGACCCGAGAACACGCCTACCCAAGCTGTTCATTATGGACATGTTCCCGTATCCTTCGGGTGATGGACTGCATGTTGGTCATCCTCTCGGCTATATCGCCACCGATGTGTATGCCCGATTTAAACGGATGACCGGTTTCAACGTGCTTCACACTATGGGCTTCGACGCGTTTGGCTTACCTGCTGAAGAACACGCCCGCCAAACTGGGCAGCACCCACGAGAAAACACCGAGGCTAATATAGCCAATATGACTCGTCAGCTTGATCGACTTGGTCTTGGGCATGATAAACGTCGTGCCATAGCCACCACAGATGTGGACTATTACCGTTGGACGCAGTGGATATTTTTGAAGCTTTTCAATTCTTGGTTCGATCCTGAAGTCGACAAAGCCAGGCCGATCAGTGAGCTTGTAAGCGAATTTGAAAATAATGTGCGTCAACCGCCTGATGGTCTGAAGTGGCAGTCACTTACCGACTCGGAAAAAGCAGCTACCGTTAACGGCCATCGTCTTGCCTATATGGATGAAGCCGACGTCAATTGGTGTCCGGCATTGGGGACTGTGCTGGCTAACGAGGAGGTCACAGCTGAAGGTCGTTCTGAGCGGGGTAACCATGAAGTGTACAAACGACCTTTGCGACAGTGGATGCTGCGTATCACCTCTTACGCCGACCGTTTGCTTGACGATCTTGACCTTCTGGATTGGCCCGAATCCATTAAAACGATGCAGTGCAACTGGATCGGTCGTTCCGAAGGAGCGTTCGTGTCTTTTCCTGTATGCCAGTCTGAAAAGCGTGCCTCTGAGAAAGGTTTCACCGATGGAGATTTTGAAGCGAGTGATGGAAATAGCGGTGGTGCCATACCAGAGTTGGCTATCAGTGTGTTCACCACCCGGCCCGATACGTTATTCGGCACCACTTATATGGTTTTAGCCCCCGAGCATCCACTAGTTGACGCTATTACAGCTGAGGTCTGGCCGGAAGCCGTCAAACCTGATTGGACGCGAGGAGCGGAGACCCCAGTGGTAGCTGTTTCAGCTTATCGTGATCGTGTTGCAACTATGAGCGATGAGGAACGCCAAGCCAGCAAAACTGGGGTATACCTGGGTGTGGATGCCGTAGTACCAGTGGACGGCCGCAGGGTGCCAGTTTTTATAGCTGATTACGTACTGATGGGATATGGCACGGGGGCTGTAATGGCAGTGCCAGGCGAAGACGAGCGGGACTGGGATTTTGCGAAGCGGTTCGGGTTGCCCATAATTCGCACCGTCGAGCCTCCCTCTGATCATCCTGAAGACCAGGCCTACACTGGTGAAGGAAAATCTGTTAATTCAGGTTTTTTGAATGGTTTAGACGTCGATTCTGCCAAGAGGTGTATGATCGAATGGCTAGCTGAGTCTGGCACTGGCTCGGCTGCTGTCACTTACAAGCTGAGAGACTGGCTGTTCAGCAGGCAACGTTACTGGGGAGAGCCGTTTCCTGTAGTGTTCGATGATAATGACCTTCCGGTTGGGCTGCCTGAATCGATGCTTCCCGTAGAGTTGCCGGAATTGTCGGATTGGGCACCACGAGCTCTTGCCCCTGATGCTGCTCCTGAACCTCCACTTGGCAGGATAGCAGGTTGGGCAGAAGTAGAATTCGATCTAGACGGACACGGTCGTTGTAGCTACAGGCGTGAACTCAACACTATGCCGCAGTGGGCCGGGTCTTGCTGGTATTACCTACGATACTTGGACCCCACCAACGATGAGACTTTTGTCGATGCGGAGGTGGAAAAGTACTGGATGAGCGACACCGAGAAGGGTGGTGTCGGTGGTGTTGACCTGTATGTAGGGGGAGTGGAGCATGCTGTGCTGCATTTGCTGTATGCTCGTTTTTGGCATAAAGTGTTGTACGATCTTGGTTACGTGTCGGGACCGGAGCCGTTCAAACGACTAGTCAATCAGGGCTACATTCTGGCCGCTGCCTACTGTGATGAGCGAGGCGCATATGTTCCCGCCGATAAGGTGGAAGGTTCATCAGCGAAGGGTTTCACTTTTGCGGGAAAACCCGTGAAACGTCTATTCGGGAAGATGGGCAAGTCTTTGAAGAACTCCGTATCCCCTGATGAGATGTACGTTTCCTACGGAGCTGATACTTTGCGTTTGTATGAGATGTTTATGGGTCCTATCGATCAAGATCGACCCTGGCAGACACGCTCGGTGGTAGGAGCACAGAGGCTTCTGCAAAGAGTATGGCGTAATATCGTTGACGAACACACAGGTGAGGTGCGTGTGGCCGATAAACCGGCCAGCAAAAACCAGCTTCAACGACTCCATCGCACTATCGCGGGGGTGCGTTCCGACATGGAAGCGATGCGGTTCAATACCGCTATAGCCAAACTCACAGAACTGAACAATTTTTTTACTGGGGAAGAGCACGAAATGCCCGGTGAGGTCGCAAGTGCTCTGGTGCGTATGCTCGCACCTTTGGTGCCTCATTTTGCAGAGGAACTTTGGCAGCGGTTAAATGATGATGCCGAGTCTGTGGAGTCTGTGTTTTGGGCGGAGTTTCCGGGGTTTGATCCAGCCTACCTACAAGAAGACACCGTAGAACTACCTGTTCAGGTGAATGGCAAGGTAAGAGGGAGAATAGTGGTTGCAGCTACTGCGGATGAGCCTGAAGTGTTGGCTGCGGCTTTCGCGAACTCTCGTGTGGCAGTCCATATCGATGGGCAGCCAATCATCAAGCGAATGTACGTCCCTGGGCGTATAGTCGTAATAGTGGTAGAAGATCGTAACTAGCAGATTAGCAGATGGATCGTAACTGGAAGGCAACAGAAGATCACAAATCAAGGAATTTAGTGGCGAAAAATGACTGAAAACATTAGTGGTAATCATTTAGAGAATTAGTGGCGAAAAAATAAAGAACAACGGCGAATAAGTCAACGGCGAAAAAAGGCTAGAAAAAGGCTTTGATCATGAACATCAACGGAGGGCAGGCCCTTATAAAGACCTTGGAGCATGAAGGGGTTGAAGTGGTATTCGGATTGCCCGGTGGGGCGATCCTTCCAGTGTATGACCCGATCATCGAGTCGCCTATCCGACATGTTCTTGTCCGCCATGAGCAGGGGGCGGGTCATATGGCTGAGGGGTATGCGCAGGCTACGGGTCGTCCCGGGGTGATGATGATCACATCTGGACCGGGTGCTACCAACGCTGTTACGCCTCTATGCGATGCTTATATGGACTCCATTCCGGTGGTATGCATAACCGGGCAAGTGCCTTATGCGGCTATTGGAACCGACGCATTTCAAGAATGCGACACCACGGGCATCACCATGGCGGTTACCAAACACAACTTTCTGGTGAATAAAGCCGAAGACATTCCTCGCATTGTTCATGAGGCGTTTCATATCGCCACCACCGGCAGGCCTGGTCCGGTGCTTGTGGACATTCCCAAGGACATAGTCGACCCGAATAATCCGCTTTCAAGTATGACCTGGTATGAACCTTCAGACGATATTATGGATCTACCTGGCTACCAGCCTGTAGGCGCAGGAGACTTGAATCTGATCAGAGAAGCAGCACGACTGATAAACGTCTCCGAACGTCCGGTTGTTTACATTGGGGGAGGAATAGTCAAATCTCTGGCCACTGAAGAACTAGCAGAACTAGTCGAGTTCCTCAATGTGCCAGTGGTCACCACTTTAATGGCTCGAGGTGCTTTCCCTGACAGTCATGAACTTTGTTTGGGCATGCCTGGAATGCACGGCAAGTACACGGCGGTTATGGCTATGCAACGCGCTGATCTGCTGATTGCTTTGGGTACTCGTTTCGATGATCGGGTCACTGGTCGTGTTGATGGGTTTGCCCCTGAAGCAAAAATAGTTCACGTGGATATCGATGCCGCTGAACTGCACAAAGTCAGAGTGGCTGATGTGGCTATTCAAGGCGACTGTCGGTTGGTCATAGGAGAGCTCACAGCCGCTTTACGTGAATGTGTCGCTGAGAGTGGCGCACAGCCCGACCGTAGGGCGTGGCGTTCACAAGTCAGCGGTTGGCAGGAACGTTACCCACTTACCTACAAGCAAAGCGAGCCAGGTGAGCTGGTTAAACCTCAATATGTACTTGAAGTGTTGCGCGATAATACTCCCGATGACACTATCGTTACTTCTGGTGTGGGTCAACATCAGATGTGGGCTAGTCAATACTGGAAGTTCAATCATCCGAGGACGTGGATCAATTCCGGCGGTTTGGGTACCATGGGTTTCTCGATACCGGCTGCCATCGGGGCTAAAGTCGGCAAGCCCGACCGGATGGTTTGGGCTGTTGATGGTGATGGATGTTTCCAAATGACAGCGCAGGAGCTCGTGACGTCCACCACCGAGCAAATCCCCATAAAAGTCGCCTTGTTCAACAATGCGTACCTTGGTATGGTGCGGCAGTGGCAGGAAATGTTCTACCAAGAGCGTTACAGTGAATCATACCTCACCTATGATGTTCCCGACTATGTCAAATGGGCGGAATCTATGGGGTGCGTGGGTATACGCGTGGAAACTCCTGAGGAGGTAACTCCAGCCATTGCCAAAGCCAACGAGATAAACGACCGCTCTGTGGTGATCGAGTTTCGCACTGTTGACGATGAAAACGTTTATCCGATGGTTCCAGCGGGTCGCAGTAACTCTGAGATTGTGGTAGACCCGTCTCAAAGGTGATCGTAAAAGTTGACCAGCAAGTCAGTTCTCAAGGATGATCAGCAGAGCCAGTAGAACATGGGGTATCAGTTAGTGTTCGCCACAACCAGTGAATCACACGACCAGCAAGTCAGCATAGTTAGAGTCCAGCTATGACACAAAGATTTCATACCATTGTCACCACAGTTGAAAACAAGCCTGGTGTGCTTGCACGGGTTTCCGGCTTGTTTGCGCGCCGGGGCTACAACATTGAATCGTTGGCAGTGGCTCCCACCAATGATGACCGGTTCAGCCGTATCACATTTACCGTTGATCTAGCTTCAGACAATTTAGAGCAGGTCGTCAAACAGTTGAACAAGCTCATCAATGTCGTGGAAATTCACGAACTCGATCCTGCCAGATCCATAGAACGGGAGCTGATGCTGGTGGTTGTCACGGCTGCTCTTCCGTTGCGCCATAAGCTTCTTCGCATCGTCAGCAGATATGGGGCTGATGTGTTGGATGAAAACTACAGCGAAGTCATGCTGATGTTGTCGGCCAAGCCAAGCGAACTAGACGAATTCGAAGAATCTTTAAGCTCTTATGGTATTGTCAAGCTGCAACGCACCGGGCGGGTGGCTATGCATTATCTCGACCAGATCGAGCTCGGTCAAAGTGAGACGACTAGCATTTGAAATCAAGCACCGGGCATGAGGCGTATCGTGGACATGAGAGTAGTATCGTACGAAGCATCGCAGGTTCTGGTGTTAGGTTTAATTTGTTGGAGCTGTAAAGTACTTTAAAGCTGGTTCCAACTACAGAAATTGAGAGGTACACGACAACGTGGTTGATATCTACTACACAAAGGATGTTGATCGGTCTGTCATAGCAGACCGCAAAGTAGCGATCTTAGGGTATGGGTCTCAAGGTCACGCCCATGCTTTGAACCTTAAAGACTCCGGCATCGACGTGCGTGTCGGCTTGCGTGGGGGTTCTTCATCGGTTGAGAAAGCCGAGAATGCTGGTTTGACTGTGAAGTCAATAGCAGAAGCTGCTGACTCTGCTGATGTGATTGTGATGCTTATTCCCGACACCGAGATGGCTGAAGTCTACACCGAGCAGATCGCACCTTATCTCAGCAAGGGGGATGCCCTGTTTTTTGCTCACGGATTCAATATACGTTACAAACTTTTGGATACGCCCGATTTTGTGGATGTCTGCATGGTCGCCCCGAAAGGCCCGGGGCATCTTGTGCGCCGTGTCTACGTTGAAGGTGGAGGTGTGCCTTGCTTGATGGCTGTTGAACAGGACGCTTCGGGTTCGGCGAAAGAATTGACTCTTGCTTATGCTGACGCCATTGGAGGCACACGTGCTGGTGTGTTGGCTACCACTTTCACCGAGGAAACCGAGACCGACCTGTTCGGTGAACAGACGGTGCTTTGTGGGGGGCTCGCAGCTTTAGTGCATGCATCTTTTGAAACTCTTGTGGATGCCGGATATCAGCCTGAGGTGGCTTATTTCGAGTGTGTGCACGAACTGAAGCTGATAGTCGACCTCATATACGAAGAGGGTATCAGCGGCATGTATTATTCGGTGTCGGATACCGCAGAATACGGGGCTTTAACTCGTGGTCCACGCCTCATCAACGATGAGACACGCGCTGAGTTGGACCGCATCCTCTCAGAAATACGTGACGGATCTTTTGCTAGTGAATGGGTAGCCGAAAGCCGCGAAGGACGGTCGAACTTCCTGCGTTTGGAATCGGCGGGGCGTGATCATCCGGTAGAGAACATCGGAGCCGATTTAAGGGCTATGATGCCTTGGATTTCTGCGGGCAAGGCTTCTGTGGCAGAAGTCTCCGGCGGCCAAGGTTAGTATTGGAGTGCTCTGGCAATTTCGGGGGGGGGGGGGGGGTTTTTTTTTGGGGGGGGGGGGGGGGTAGGGGAGGGGGGGGGGGGGTTTTTGGCCCCTGGCAGGGGCCTCGGGGGTTTTGGGGGGTTTTTTT
>JAPPJC010000048.1:2236-3360 GCA_028820455.1 Acidimicrobiaceae bacterium | reverse complement strand
CCGCGGGCTGAGGGCGCGCCGCGGCCCCCCCGCCCCGCCGCCCCCGCGCCGCCGCTTTGTGTTAGGCTGATGGTGGAAGTCTCTGCTGTTCAGGGCTAGTATTTGCGACCAGTCCAGTCGCACTCGCTGTTTTGCTGGGTTGATTGATGCCCGATCACAGGGTCGGAATGTTTTTAGTCTGCCTAAACAAGAATTTTGGGATCACGAACTTCTTTGGGGTCACTTTGGGCAACGAACAACGAACGCTTTTTCTAGTTCGGCCTCTTCGAAGCCCGCGGGTATTACTCCGGTAGTAGCATAAACATATAGGCCTGTTTTGTATATGACGCGCATCGCTGAAAAAGAAAGAAGCACCATTAGGAACCAGAATACCCCACCTGCTAGCATTGTAATCCCGAAGATTAAATCTGTGTCTGAGAAATCTATACTTGCTAAAAACTCCGAAAGCCTTCCATCACTTCTTGTCCCATCAAAAAGAATATCATCTATAGAATCGGCCAGAGACTGGAACAGTGAGACGAAGCCTAGGACGATGAGTGCAACGCCCGGGATCATGAACAGGAAGCTGAGCAATCCAAAACCTACCCGGGCTGCAATCTGTTCTCCCCAGGTTTTGCGTATTAGCCGAGCTGAATGTTCGATGGCTTCGATCGGCTTTTTCGAGCTGATGACTATTGCCGGCACGGCAAGGTAGGTTGTATATTCCCACGCAAGTTCTGCTGCTCTTGCAGCTATTCGGCCACCAATAGAAGATCTTCTTCTTGACGTTAAAACGGCTACCACACTGGCGATTATTCCCAAGCCCATTAGTGGGGTGATGCGTTTAAACGCTGCAACCAATGCGCTTGTAATGTTGAGATCGCCACCTGTCATGCGATCACTAGTTTGTGGTTGTCCGGTTTTGGCACGCAGCACAGTCGCGAACTTCTATGCAGAGGGCATGATAAAATTGTTATCTTCGACATGCTGCAGATTCACATACGGCACAGCAGAGCGCAACGGTAAATGCTTTACAGAGGTAGGAAATAGGCGGGGGGGGGGGGGGTGGGGGGGTTTTGGTTGGGGGGGGGGTGCGTTATAGGAAGGAAAAAAATATAAGGTGGGAAAAATTGATTTGGGTTGGT
>JAPPJC010000048.1:0-2226 GCA_028820455.1 Acidimicrobiaceae bacterium | reverse complement strand
CCCCCCCCCCCCCCCCCATAGTGGTCTTTGGATGTAGCAGCTTGCGTCTTAAGGAAGGAACACAATTAATGGATGCCTACTTGTCTAGTGGTTCTGTCGTTCAAATGTTTAAACAGTCTAAAAAGATTTTCCGTAAGAACCCTGTATGGGTCATGCTTCCTATTGTCAGTTTTTTATTTATGGCTATAGTTGCCTCAGTCAGCTGGGTGGGCGTAGAAGCAGGAATTGTGGGAGCTCCTGAGTATGGCGACAACGACTTCACTTTCATATTGCTGTACCATTCCTTCTCTTTGTCGGGAATCATATGGACACATATAATATATTTCTGCTTTTCCTTGATACCCTGCATCAGCCTCAGTGCTCTACTAAAAGGTATTCAAGGGTATTTGACAGACAGTACACGAATGAGCATCTTGGGTTTACTAAAATCAGTGAAACCATATTTGAGTGCCTTATCGGGTTTCGTGTTGATCTCAATAGCATTCGTGAATGTTGTGGATCTTTGCGCGTTAGTGCTAATTGAGAATAGCTACCTGGGAGTATGGGAAGTTTATACAATCAGAATGGTTTTGTTGCTGTTTTTTATAGTTTTGCAGTTTTTCGTTATTCCTTCCATAGTAATAGACAATAGTGGACTGGTCAAAGCAGTCAGACACTCAATCCATCTATTTAAGCTAAGCTTTACAAAAGTGCTTGGTGCAGTGCTACTCTTGTTGTCAGCATTGTTGCTTTGTTTACTTCCACTCCTGCTAGTTGACCTGCTAGCAATAATGTTTGCATTTGCAGCACCTCCGACATTTGCATTTCTAATTATGGTAACGGGGGTGGTGCTGTCAATTGGTTATGGAGTTGTTGTTGGCATCATATTTAGTGTATTAGGTGGAATATTGCTAGCACTTTTGTATAGCTATGTCTCCACTGGTTCAACCAATTTCGGTTCGAATGTCGGGCGATAATTTCCATGGCCATCACATGCTCCAGATTATCTGAAAACTCCAGAACCTATTTGATGGGGCGTGCAGTTTAGTCTGGACGCGCTGGACTTGACTGGTGGTTTGTTAAGAGGGTTTTAGCCGATATGTGTGCCAGTGCCGATTAGATTAGTAGTTGGGTGAGCTGCCAGATCGCACTTGGCCAGACTGTCGCATAACCGTGTGCCAGTGCCGATTAGATTAGTAGTTGGGTGAGGGCTATCCAAACTGGTAGTACTAGGATGAGTGCTGCCACTATAAACTATTTGGTTTGCTGAGCTAACCGGTTGTTCTGTTCAGAGAATCCGAAGGCTATTTCGCTGCGGATTTCTTTGAATCCAGCATCCATTTTTGCGTTTACCCGGCCTATTTTGGTGTTTAGGCGGTTTTCGACCATTTCAATGTCTTTTCGCACCATGTTGACTTCGTTTCTCAGCATTTCGACTTCGTTTCTCAACAGGTTTAGGCCGTCTTTGGTGGCAAGTTATTCGGTGTTGGTTGGGGGGATGTGTGCCATTAGGGTTCTTGTTGTGTCTGTACCGAGGGTTTCTTCAAGTTGGCTGGTGAACTGCATTCTTTCTAACTCGATTTTTGATGCTAATACCATTATATTCTATCTCCCATAGTATTCAAGCATTCCCATACTCGTCGAACTCCATTCACTATTAAACAGCTTTACATGAAAAATACCTATTATACACAGAAACAATTATAATGCTTACACTTAGGCATGATTGTCTCACATTTAGTTATAGTTGTGTGGGTTGGGTGGTTGTAGTGTTGGTTTGTTGTTTTTAAGGATTATCTGCCAGTTGTTGTCGTGTATTTTGTGGTGGCATTGGTAGCAGACTAGGGTGAGGTTGTCTAGGTTGGTTGTACCGCCTTGCGCCCAGGGGGTTGTGTGGTGTGCTTGGCATATTGAGGGATGGGCTCCGCAGCCGATGCATCCTTTGTCTCGTAGTTGGAGTGCTTTGAGTTGGGCACTGTTGACTGTACGCCGGGTTCTTCCGCACCGTAGTGGTCGTCCTGGTGCGTTGAACAGTATTGGTGTGATACGTGCGTTGCGCATGAGCTGTTCTAGTGTTGACGGTGGGATGGGGGCTCCTTCTGCTGTTTCGGCTGTCTTTTTTCTTTGAGTCATACCCCACTTGTTAACGGTTTTTCTTTTGGTTGTTCGTTTGTTTTTGTGGCTGCGTCTATTGTTGGTCGTGTGGGATGCTGTGGTTGCGCCGGGTTGCGTGGTTTGGCGTCGTTG
>JAPPJC010000077.1 GCA_028820455.1 Acidimicrobiaceae bacterium | reverse complement strand
ATAAAATATTTAAAAATAAATAAAAACAACAACCCCCCCCCCCCCCCCCCCCCCATACGCGAAGAGCCATTGGATCCCCTCAATCAGCGTGGTGTCGAGCTCCCCGGCCTGGTGTCGGCTGATTCAGGCCGGGCTCAATTCGAGCAGGTGTGGCAGCACCAGTAGTCGCAGTGCGCTGGTGACACGCACTGAGGCCTCCGCCGCGGCGTTGGCCCGACATCACCATGGCACCCCCACGGTGATGAGACGACGACTTCAGCGAGCAAGTCCACGACGGCCTTGATGCCATCATCCTCGAAGGCTCGGTGCACAGCCAGTGCCGTGAGCATGCCCTGTTCGAGGGAGGTACCGCTCACTATCAGCTTCGAGGCCGCTATCTGGCCAAACGTCCGTCATTGCGATCCGGTCAACACCAGCAGCTGGCGATGCATGCCGCGCGATCCATCTGATCAGCTCACGATCATAGTCTCCCTTCGGTGCGGTCTGGAGCAGATTTGAGAATTATTCTCGCTATGATTGGGAATCATTCTCAGTAAGGTTATCATTACCCGAACGAATCAACCGACAACCTTTTTAACGAAAGGAACCTCAAATGCGTCGCCACACAACCGATGGTCGTCTCGGGCTCCCCGGCCGGGCCGCCGCCACCACCATCTGGCAGGAGTTCCCCTCGTGCACGTCCAGCTGACCGACGTGCACATGGAGATTGACGATCTCCCCATCGTGGCCGCCGCCTCATTGCGCGCCGAGACCGGCGAGATGGTCGGCATCATCGGGCCGAACGGCAGCGGTAAGTCGACACTCCTACGCTCGATCTACCGGACACTGCAACCCGTCGGCGGCCTGGTTACCGTCGGCGGCGACGACGTTTGGTCGCTGTCGTCGCGTCAGTCGGCCCAGCGCACGGCCGTGGTCGCTCAGGAGGCCACGGCGGACTTCGACTTCAGCGTCACCGAGGTCGTCACGATGGGCCGCTCCCCCCATCTCGGGCTCTTGCAGCGGGAATCCGACACCGACCACGACATCGTCACCGAGGCCATGGCGCGCGTCGGCATCGCAGACAAGGCCAACCGGGTCTTCGCAACACTGTCGGGTGGAGAGAAGCAGCGGGTGCTCGTCGCCCGAGCTCTCGCCCAACGCAGCCGAGTCCTGATCCTCGACGAGCCGACCAACCACCTCGACATCCGCGCCCAACTGGAGCTGCTCGAGCTGATTCGTGATCTGGGCATCACCACCATCGCAGCTCTGCACGAGCTGAACCTCGCCGCCCACTACTGCGACTGGCTCACCGTTCTGGACCGTGGTCGGGTGGTCGCCACCGGGTCAGTCGACGAGGTCCTGACGCCGGCACTACTCGCAGACGTGTTCGGTGTTGCGTGTCACTGTGGCATCCACCCGGTGACTGGAAGATTCCACCTCGCCTACACCCCACTGCAAGACCAGCGATTGGGTGAGAGATGACAAGTCACGAGGTTTCTGTGGTCGGCGACGCAGCCGAGCAGCGGCATCACCTCGTTCCCCGCAACCGATTCGGGGCGTTCATGGTGCTGCTCGTCGTGGTGTCGGTACTATCTCTCGCAGCGGGCATCGCGATCGGCAGCGTGACGGTGCCCCTACGTGACGTGGTCGACGTCGTTCTGGATCGGTTGTGGCCTTGGTACGAGGCCGACGAGCGGGGAGTCAACGACCAGATCATCTGGGAGATCCGGACACCGCGGGCCTTGCTCGGCTTCGTTGTCGGTGCTGCACTGTCCGTGACGGGAGCGGTGTTGCAGGCATTGGTCCGCAACCCGCTCGCCGATCCCTACATCCTCGGTGTCGCCTCGGGTGCTTCGCTCGGGGCGGTCACGGTGCTGGTCCTCGGGTCCGGGGTAGCGGCCGGGCTCGGCGTATCGGGTGCAGCGTTCGCAGGAGCACTCCTCGCTCTCCTGGCCGTGTTCATCCTGGGACGCCAAGGGGAGACGCTGGTGCCCACGAAGCTAATCCTCGCCGGGGTCGCCCTCAGCTACGTTCTCAGCTCGGTGACGAGCTACCTGCAGATCATCGCCGAACCCAATCGCATCCAAGGCGTACTGGTCTGGTTGCTCGGCACGCTGACACTGTCCGGTTGGGGCGACCTGGGCCTGCCCGCGATTGTGACCGTGCTCAGCACCGGCTGGCTGCTGGTGCGAGCCCGCCCCCTCAATGCGCTGTTGATGGGCGACGAAGCTGCGGCCTCGCTGGGTGTGGACCTTCGGCGGTTCCGGAGCGAGCTCCTCGTTGTGTCCTCTCTGCTGGTCGCCGTGGTGGTAGCAGTGTCGGGATCGATCGGCTTCGTCGGGCTGATGATCCCCCACATCGTCCGGATGCTGGTCGGCAGCGACCATCGACGACTGCTGCCTGCCGCGGCTCTGCTGGGCGGATCCTACCTGGTCTGGATCGACATTCTCGCCCGTTCGATCCGACGCCCTGTCGAGGTGCCGCTCTCGATCATCACCGCCGCGATCGGCGGTCCCTTCTTCCTCTGGCTGATGCGCCGCCGGGCACCACGCCTCCACGTACGGCGCTGCCGCACGATCTCTAACACCGAAAGGACAATGACGTGATAACCATCCGAAAGGACAATGATATGACATCCATCCGAAAGGACAACTACATGATAACTATCCGCTCCCGACTCGTGGCCGTGCTACTCGGTTGCCTGCTGCTGGCCGCCGCCTGCGCATCCGATGATGGCAGCACCGAAACCGATGCTGCTCCGACGGAGGACTCTGCGACGGAGGACACCGCGGTCGAGGACACCGCTGTCGCATCCGACAACACGGGCATTGAGGACGCGGCCTATCCGGTCACTGTCACCTCTTGCGGTGAACAGGTCGTCGTCGAGGCACGTCCTGAACGGGTCGTCCCCTATACCGATGCTCAGACCGAGCTGTTCGTCGCGCTCGGCCTCGCCGACGTCGTCGTTGGGGAGATCTGGGACTTCGAGGCGCTGGTGCGACCCGAGAACGAGGAGGAGGTACGTGCGGTTGAGGCACTGGCCACCGACAGCTGGCCCAGCCGTGAGCAGGTCGCCGCCCTCGAGCCCGACTTCATCTTCGCGAACGCCTACTTCTTCGACGAGGTCGCGCCTGTTGAGGACTTCGAGTCGACCGGTGCCGTCGCTTACCTCCCCGCTGACGGCTGCCCGGAGCCGCCCGCTGACGTCTTCGCCGGTCAGATCGCCGACATTGAGAACCTTGGGCTGATCTTCGGTGTGCAAGACCGTGCCGACGAGCTGGTCGAGGAGCTCCGCGGTGGCCTGGACGAGCTCACTGACGCACTGGCGGACGTCGAACCCACACCGGTACTCTGGGTTGACTATATCTTCGACGACGACCGCGGCGTCCAGCTCATCTCCTCGGAGTTCTACGCCGAAACCGTCGGCCTGGGCGGTGGGGAGTTGCTGCTAGCCGGCCGGGACGACACCCCTAGCCAGGAGCAGGTCGTGGCTGCTGAGCCCGACGTGCTGTTCATCACGGACATCTTCGGCCGCTCCGGCTACGAGACGACACCCGAGGAGCGGTCCGAGCAGGTCTTCGGCTTGCTGACGAACGCCCCTGCAACGGCAGCCGAAGCGTGGGCACCGATGCCGATCACTCCCCGCACCGCCATCGGCTACGTCGATCAGGTTCGGGCTGTCGCAGAGGTGCTGCACCCTGATGCCCTCTGACCGGTGAGGATCCGCCTGATGCTCGGCCAGCGCGCAGGATCGGTGATCCTCCCGCCCGCTGACGGGTGAGCGAGATGGACGTCGCTCCTCTTGATGAGGTGGATCTGGCTGCTGCTGCGCGTCTCGTCGCACGGCAACAGCGGGCAGCCCACGCAGCGAGAGGGGCGGTACCTATCGACCTCGGCGATGATGTGCGAGCGGAGGCTCACTTGCGTGGTCTGTTCGCTGCTGGGCACCAGGGCCGGATCGCGTTGGACAACGGTACTACAATCGGACTCCTGATGGGGCGGGTCGACGGGCCCGCATCCGACCTCCCTGCGGCAGGCTTCGCAGTTGACCCGACCCATCCGGACCCGACCCAGGTGCTGTCCGAGTTGTACGGCGGTCTGGCTACCGACCTGCTGGCACTTGGAGGAACAAGGCACTACCTGTCCCACCTGGACGTGCCGAGGCTGGTCCGAGCGGTGACTGATCTCGGCTTCGGCCGGATCAGCTACTGTGCGGTCCGGCCGGTCGATGGAGTGATACCGCAACCCCCCGCCAGCGATGAGGTGACCGTCCGTCTCGCAACGACGGACGATCTCGAGACCATCGCCCGCCTGTGCTTGGTCGAGATTGGCTACCGCTACGTCCCGCCGATTTACACCCCTCCACCTACAAAGCCGAAGAGCTTCGAGGACGTCCTCGAAGCGCATCGCCGCCTCGACCGGGACGGTGCCGCCCATTTCCTGGCCACGCTCGGTGACGAGGACGTCGGCGTCCTCACGCTCGAGTCGAGAGGAAACGCACCTGGACTGTGCCCCGACGATCAGCCCTTCATCGGCGAGACGGCGACCGTCGCCGCTGTCCGAGGCCGCGGCGTCGGCACCGCTCTGGTCGAAGCTGCAGTGCGATGGTCGATCGACTCCGACTACTCCGGGGTCACAGTCAGTTTCCAGCCGTCCAACCCCGTCTCGCGCCGCTTCTGGCTCGGTTCAGGTTTTGTGCCGACCGGCTTTTGGACAGTGCGCACCATCCACGGCTCCTATGCGACGCAGTCCGTGACAACCTGATCGTCGTCCATCAGGCCGCGTCGAGGCACCGCGGCTCGTCGTTGAGGAACACATGGCCGGGGGACTCGGATCCAGGTCGTGATGCTCGGGTCAGCCCCACCAGTCGTCGGTGGTGTCAAGAGCCACCGCACAAAGGAGTCGCAGCCAGCGACCACCCGCTCCAGAGCCAGTTGCACCGTTGTCTTGCCTGACCCCGATGGTGCCGGGCGCAATCGACCACCTCGTCAACCTGCCGATCTCGCATCGAGTGATCGTCCCCTGATCGGCCCGGCAGCATTGTGAGTCGGCTTGACAGGTCAGCCGCCGACGGCGACACTTGTCAGAGACGATCGAACACCTGTTCGTGTCGGAAGGGGAATTACAATCCCTAACCCACGCCACTGAAGTAATTGGCTACTGCTACCGGAGGTCGCGTGACCAACGGTAGGGCGTACCGCTCTGGACCATGGCTGGCACTCCAGGGTTAAACCAGACGAAGGACGCGTGGGCCCAGAGCACTAGGTGTGATAACCGTAGACGTTGTATCTAGGTTGAGGGGGTTAGTGGGGTTGGGAGTGTGGTTCTGGGGTGCGGGTGCCTTCCATCATCTGCGAACCGCTGATAGCCAGCTTCAATGCGTTGCGGGTGTCTCACGTTTCATAGGCCGGGTTGTCATGCTGGGCGACGACCCTGGTCTGGTGAGGGTGCCGTTTCTTCGGCATAGTCATCAAGATGTACCCCGGTGACCACTCGCCACCGCACTTCCACGCAGAATACGCAGAGCACGAAGTCCAGGTATCCATTCGAGATAGGCACATGCTGAACGGAAGCCTGCCTCCACACCAGAGCAGGTTCGTGATAGAGTGGGCTGCACTGTGTGAGGCAGAACTCATGCTCGCGTGGGGACGGGCCTCTGAAGCGGTGACTCGTAGTTGACCTAGCTCTGAAGGTCTTCGACACCATTGATTTCATTTCTTCCGCATTCGTGACTATCGGCTCCTGACGATGAAATGTTTCATCGGGAGGCGTGTTGTGATGCAGTGCGGTAGGTGGCGAGTTCGTCAGGACCGAGTTCTTCTGGGGGTACGAGGTTGTAGTGGCATTCTCGGGTTATGGTGATCTCGTCACCGGTTTCTTCGAATTCGAACAGGGCTATCACACCGTCCTCCAAAAACTGTGCTGCAACGGGACAGGCAATCAGATCGGGAAACTTCTGTTCGGCAACCTGGAAATCCTGCCAGATTTGGATGACGCTGAGAACGTCGGAACCGCCTTTGGCCTGTACGGGGAGGATGTGATGTGCACCATGCTTGTCAAGACCGATGTAGAGGTCATCAGTCTCAACCTGGGAGCTGCTGGGTGTGCCGTCGATTGCGTTGGTGATCGTGATACTTGTGCGAAGATGGCTCTGAAGCGGGTAGCAGGATAGTCCTGTGAACACGTCAAGCAGTCGATTGTACCTTACCCGGGCTAGCAATGCTTGTTCGTCTGAGAGTGAATACTTGTTTATTACGCCTGGAGTGGAGTCAGGAAGACGTATGACTCGCAGACCCTGACGAGGTTCAATGAGGTTGAAGGGCACGGTTCGCAATGTGTAAACAGCGTTGCCGCCGGGAAAGATGGCCCACACCCGACCAGGAGGAGCTTGACATTGAACAGTCTCTGGAAGCGGAGCTCGGTAGCGCAGCGAGTAAACGATGTCGCCGATATTCTTGGGACGGGCTACTCCGAGAGTTTCAGCAGCTGCGATCAGATCGTCTCGTGTGAAAGAAACTTCCAACGTGCCGGGACGGTACTTTTCAGCGAAGATCTTCTCAATGAGCTGTTGCGCCAGGTTCGGTGTCTTCTCGGACATGCCTAGTCGACAGCTGCAGTCTGAACCCGCGGCCGCATCATTGTCCGCGTACTTCGGGAGACAGCACCAGGCCACCGAAGTACTAGAACTTCTTCGCGTAGTTGTTCTCTTGTGGCTGTGGCGTAGCGGGTGCGGAAAAGGTCGACCGATTCCACTTCGTAACCGGCCCGTTCGGCGATCTTGCTGAGAATCTGGCCTGTGCGGATCATGACCCTCAGATAGGAGGCTTGATCACCGACAACGTAAGCAAGACGGGCACCGGGTCTGAGTACGCGACTCAACGACACGAAATGTCGTGCCATACCACCGAAATAAAGCTTGGTAACGCGGTGATACATCCGCTCGAACCCAGACGTCTTGCCAAGCTCAACACGTCGAGCCTCGATCTCAGCGGCGATACGCTCAACCTCAGCGTCGTCTTCGACCCAGACGTCGTCGTCATCGTTGCTGTATACACCACGAGTATTGGATCTCAACAAGCCCCGTTTCATCGTCTGAAGATCAGCACGGTCATTCAGATAACCAAGCAGCACGGACTCCAAACGCACAGTGCGCGAATAGTCCTTCTCATTGGGATACGGCGGAGAGGTGATCACCGCATCGATGCTGGCAGACTCGATGTGCGGGCCGACCATCCGAGCATCCCCATCAAAAGCAGCAGCCGGCGTGGCTTCAAGCTGCTGTAGCAGGCGCAGATCTTCACACATACCCCGGATCCTTGCCAGCCAGGCAGATACGACAGCGGTATCACGCTTGACCTTCCCGACCCCTACTTCTGGTCCGAATCGGAGGTTACCCACCTCTGTCGGAAGGATCCGAGCCAATGCGAGTCTCTCATGGTCAACAAAAGCTGGGTTGTGCTCACCCTCCAGAGTGTCACGCAATACGAGCACCTTGTGAAGGGGCAGCGCGCTGATGGAGTTCTTGAACAACAACTTGGCAGTCGGCGGTGGAAGCGATCTTAGTTCGACCCTCTCGGGAGCCGAGTCCATCGGCTTGTCAGGAATGCCATCGGCGTCCAACGATGCCCGAGCCTTTTCTGCGACAAGTTCTGCATGGCGCAGCAAGCCGTCGGGTTCTGGAGTCCAGTTCACCTTGGTGGAAGCAGCGAATCGGGATAAAGCTACCGCTTCTAGACCACAGCTCGGCACTCCGAGCTTCTTCGCCTCTACTAGAGTAGTACCGGTGCCGCAGAAAGGGTCGAGAACCCGGCTGTCCGGTCCGAGGTCGAACCGTTGCGCATAATCACGCACCAGATGAGGCGGAAACGACAACACGAATCGGTACCAGTCGTGTGCGGGGGCATCCATAGGCAATAGAGTGTTCATCGTTCCGTTGGTGCGCGGCCGTGATGGTTGGCCTCCGTCAGCCGCAGTAGACCATGACTCGCTTCCAGGAAGGGGAATTGGTTGTGCGACACCACTCTCAGGGACTACTAACAGGGCGGAGCGATCATAGTGCTCCATCTGAAATCTCCTTTCATCAAACCATGTATTCGACTCTACAAGTAGGCTATGACATTGCGCACCCGGGTTGTCCCATGCTGTCCGCGTAGAGGTCATTCCCATATCGGCTATGACACTGCATGCCCAGGCTGTCTCACCACCCTCACCGGTGATGTGGAATAGACAGACTTCCCACAGATGAGAACCAGTCCGTTCGCGTGTTTCCCACACACCGCCCGCTGCTATGCGCTCGCAAACACTATCTGGTCGACCCATCGCTGGCCGCGGCAGCGGTCGGTGCTAACGCGGATTCCCCTCCAACACTCGGACTACACTCTGACCGTCAAAACCAATCAGGACATAGATCTGTGAATGATGACACGAAAGAACGCTAACTACAGCTATAGTCGCTGACTATGGCTATACTGTGGTTACCGGTGTGGCTATTTAGGAGTTGTAACATGTCTTCCAGAGGTCAAGCGCAGAGGATTATTCCAGCAGGGGAGTTCAAGAACCGATGTCTAGCTCTCATGGATGAGGTTAATGAGACTGGCACCGAGATCGTAATCACCAAGCATGGACGACCAGTCTCACGGTTGGTACCGATAACGAGATCGGTACCTCAGATGTGGGGGCGTTACCGAGATCTTGTCCGTGTCACCGGTGACATCGTTTCTCCTGCTATACCTGCGGAAGACTGGGAGGTCATCAGCAGCCCGAACCGGATCTTGGATCCTGATCCGCCGCTCTAGTCGTGTTCCTTCTCTGTTGACGACGAGATAGCCATTCGCTCAGTGGAGTTGGGATCGGAAGGATTCCACGCCGACCCTGCTGATCGTATCATCGTGGCAACAGCGATCATCGGTGGCCATCAACTGGCAACAGCCGATCACAAGATCACATCTTGGGCGCAGCGTTCGGCGCAGCGTTCACAGCTCCTCGCAACGTTCGACCCAACAAACCTTTTGAAGTGAGGCACTCTTTATGCTGCGCGGTTGAGGCCGCGGCCGTCGCGGTGGTTGCGGTGCCCGGTGGGTGTGGCTCCCAGTGGGCATCACATCCGACATCAAGGCCGGATTGACGTTCGACATTTACGGTTCTGCACTTGTGGCGCATTCGGTGAACAAGCGGGGAGCGGCTTTGGGGTACAAGGGGTACGGATACCACCTGATGTAGTGTGTAGCCGATGCGATCGGGGATGTGTTTCGGTGTGAAGCTGAGACCCGGCAACGTCTCGGCGAACGGCATCAGCTGCCACACAGAGGCCTCAGATGCTGTTGTTGAGACTCTGGGCGCGGATTACGCTGCGCGACATCGACCGGGGGCGAAGACCCTGGTCTGGTGAGGGTGTCGCTGCGGGTGCGGACTGATTCCGCGGGGTGCGTGGAATTCTCATGTGTGATGAGTGCCGCATGTGCCTCGGCTTTCGTTATACTTATTGTAATACTGGGTCGTTTTCGGTCGTTTTCGACTTCTCGTCGAGAGTGCACATGAAAAGAGGTTGGAATGATTTCAGAGCAGATTCGCCCCGTTGAGGTGGAGGCACGGGATAACTACCGTCTATGGGTGCGCTTCGACGACGGTGCCGAAGGTGAGATTGATCTCTCACACCGGGCAGGTCGAGGTGTGTTCAAAATCTGGGACACTCCCGGTGTGTTCGAGCGTGTTAGCATCACTTCAAGCCGGTCGATCAGATGGACAGAGGATGCAGAACTCTGCTGCGATGCCGTCTATCTCGACATCACAGACCGCGCACCGGAGGAGGTCATGCCAGGTCTGCGCTCCTACGCGGATGCCTGAGCTATGCCGTTTCTTCGGAATAGTCATCAAGATGTACCTCGGCGACCACTCGCCACCGCACTTCCACGCAGAATACGCAGAGCACGAAGCCCAGGTATCCATTCGAGATAGGCGCATACTGAATGGAAGCCTGCCTCCACGCCAGAGCAGGCTCGTGATGGAGTGGGCTGCACTGCGTGAGGCAGAACTCATGCTCGCGTGGGAACGGGCCTCTGAAGACGAAACTCCCGGTAGAATTGATCCGCTCCAACCCTGACCTGTCATAAGAATTGGTTCGCGGCCAGTGAAGTTCTGTTCGATGAGGACGAAGCAGCACGGGGACATGCTGCGCAGGGAACACTTCCACTGCTGGAAGGCCCTCATCCCATGCTGCTCGACGAGTGGCCGTTGGTACCTGGGCTGTGGGATCGGGTGCGACGGGCTGGCGATCGCCTTGCACAGTCAGGACGGTTCATACTCTCAGCATCGGTCCAGCCCACCGATTACATCCTGAGGCACTCCGGTGCCGGGCGGATGGGACGGGTGATGATGCGACCGATGTCTCTGTGGGAGAGCGGTGCCTCGACTGGAGCGGTAAGCCTGAGTGGACTCTTCAACCACGGCCTTCAAGTCGCTTACCGGCAGGAGCACGGTCTTCCACTACCGCGACAAAGCGAAACTCGAAGTGGACGCGATCGTGGAACGCGACGACGGTGCATGGATCGCTCTGGAGGTGAAGCTGGGCACACCCGACGCAGTGGACGCAGCAGCGAAGTCGCTGCTGGAATTGCGCTCCAAAGTGGACACCGACATTTCAGGTCCGCCCCGAGCACTCATCGTGGTGACTTCCACCGGCCAACCCCGCATCCGCGACGACGGCGTAGGCGTCGTGCCCATCACCGCGCTCAAACCATGACGATCTCTTCAAGCCGCCGCTTCTCGGTTCGCCGGTTGTGCACACCACATCACGGGGTCACCTCCATTCAATCATCGGATACAAGCTATGCGAAACACACACCTAGTTCACACGCAAACACTCAAACCCCGACTCCGACCGCAAACGCGAAGAGGCCCAATAGCTCGGGTTTCATTTTGTGATATTCGCGAGTGCTCATCGTGCCCAACGGCAGTCCCTCGACCACCACTTGGCTTGCGTTGCCGCCTGCTGGTTTGAGCAGGATGGGATTCATCTCAACCTGTGGTTCCACGCCTGCTGCCTGAGCTTGCAGGAACTGCGCGCGGCCAATCTCATGCCCAGACATAGTGACAACAGAATTCAATGTCATGTTCTGCGCTTTGAATGGAGCCACCAAGAAGCCCCGCCGTGCCAGCACCCGACACAACCCGACAACAAGAGTGGTTTTACCAGAATTGGATGTTGCGCCGCAAACTATCAAACCCGGTGACAGCCTCGCTATAGGTTTACCCATTATCTGCTCCGCATTACGAAAACCTCACCCACCATCCGCGATTTTCGGCAACTTCGTCTTGTGTCACTGTAAGAAAGAATCGGCGGTACATGTCGGATCGGTGCTCCACATCGAAGAGTCCCCGGCAGGTATGGGCAGAAACCAGTGTCGTCACCGGCTTTGACCCAGAGGTCGTCCACTCCCCGCAAAGTATGAGCAAAAACCAGCATGCCGATAAGCGGTGTGCTTGAACGATACCGCGTTGAGCATAACCGTTTTATCAGTCCCCGAACTCCGAAGAACAGCGTGGTGTAATCTGGGTGGCTGGGCCGGTTGCGAAAGCGTCACTGATAGCGTCGAGAATGTCGTCACGTCCCACTATAAGTCGAGGACGTCGTCATGTCCCACCACAACAGGTGGACACACCGAAGGTAGGTGGAACGGATTGCGACATATCATCATATGTTCCTGTGGATGTTCGTTCATATCCGAGCATTCTACGCCTTTGGAAGCTTTACTGTTTTTGTGGATCCAGCCAATTTGAAGACTGCTTGAGACTGCGATTCGGCAGTGCCACAAGCTTCCGTTTCCTGACCTTGAGCCTGCGGTGCTCGTAGGTCATGGTGAGCCGTGTCTGTGTGTGGAATGTGTTGGAAATACGCCAAGAGATCTCATTTCAGCAGCTGAGGGTTCATTGTCACTTTTTCTAAATGAGCGACTCGGTGTCGAACGTGGTCGTATTGTGCAAGAGGGGACGCAACCGCTGGTTTGTGAGCGATGCTGCAGCGCGCCACTTGGGAAAGATTTTCCAGGTTGTCAAGCCAACGTTCTTGTTGATACAATACATGGTATTTAATTTATTTCTATACTATCATATAGTAAGGTCGATGCTGGAGCGTGAAGAGAAAGGAACTCGACAATGACCGACGAGCAGTGCGCACGTACAAGAACCCAAGAGCTGGCACTCAAAACTGATGAGAACACCACCGATGACACTGTGGCGGCCAATGTCCACGAGACAGGCAACGACGATGCAACGGGTAGTGGTGACGAGGAGATACCCCTCACCTTGATAACGATCAGACCCGGGAACTCTTCCAACATGTCGCCGGACTTGAAAGCCGCGCTCAAAGCAGCAGAAGAGTCCCTCATGGAGACAGTATTAGCATCGCATGATCCTGAAAATAGACGACGAGCAGCTGAAGGTCTAGAACGAGTGGTCAAAGACTGGGAAAAAGAACACGGAGTGATCACTGAGGAAGAAATCGCTCTAGCGCAATCCCGTATGCGACGGTGACCACCTACGTCTTGGACGCGGGCGCGCTCATCGCATTCGAGCGTAACAGCCGTAAGACCTGGGCTGAACTGCGAACAGCGTATGCGAAGCACGACCTTTTCGTGGTGCCGAGCGGTGTTATAGGACAGGTCTGGCGTGGCACCCGACGACAAGCACGCCTCGGTCAGGCTCTCAAGTACTGTTCAACAATCCCGCTAGATGAGATAACCGCACGCTCCGCCGGTGTGCTGTGCGGTCACACCAACACCACCGATGTGATAGATGCTTCTGTCGCCGTGACGGCACACACATATTTGAGGTTCGGGGAGGTCACTGTGGTCACATCAGACCCCAAGGATATACTTGTTCTGCTATCGGCGTTACCGGCTGGGGGTTTCACGAACTCCGATGAGCCTGTGACAATAACAGTGAGTGTACCCTGAACAGCCGCTTAGTACCTGGTTGAGTATCACAGTGACAAACTGTTCCACAGTTCGGAACCGTGGATAACGGCCAGCTCGCTCGCGTGCCGTCGGACTTCAGAGGTTGCACCTTCGACAGCCCGGCACAAGAACAAATCTTTGACAAGGTCGGCTGCGGTGGTTCTAGAGGCCACAGCAAGAAATTCAGATGGCCATGGCCGGTTTCGGTAGTAGGGGAATCAGCTTAGCACCTGGGGAGATCGACGTCTCGGTGAGAGTTTGTCAGCTGGCTGACATGGCTGCTCCGCCGAAGAAGTAGCGGCGTGTGGTTGCGTCTTCGACAGCTGTGATGATAGGAACGAGCTGTTCCGAGGCTTCGAGAACGGCAGCACCGAAACGTCGGGCGAGGAAGTAGCCGTACACCGCTACTTCGAATGTGAACAACGAGCCTGACACTTGCCCGGCGGTGTAGTCATGTTTGGCAGGGTTGACTCCCAGGTTTGTGTACACTCTCATGGCTTCAAGGATTTTCTCGTCCAGCATTCTCTTGATGGGCTTTTTTCTCAGTAGGCTCCCCAGCGGCGCGCGTGGGTAACGGACTTGCTTGGAGCCTATGCGGTGCATGTTCTTGACGCAACCCTCGAGGTGCGCTCCAGCCATCTGGAGTGCTGCCCGGGCGAACAGAGGCTCATGGCAGGCTTTCCCGAGATAGGCTGGGATGTAGCGCAAAGGCCTCAGTATCCTTTCGAATGTTTCAGAGAACGGATACCGGTAGCGGTTGTTTTTCCATACAGCGGTGTGGATGCCAGGACCGGGAATCTCTTGGTCTATGCGGGTCAACATCGGGAGCATCCGAACCGAGAAGGATTCATGCTGACTTCGCGTGTAGATCGCTTCTACCAGTTCTGACTGAATATCGTCAAGCCAATCGGACACGAGAGACTGGAACACTGTATTTGCAGGGTCAGTATCGAAATCCGGGTACCACTCGGGATAGGGAGTTTCTGACATCTTATTAAGCGATAAAGTCTCGGCCGGTAGTAAAGGACAGACAGCCTATTTGATTGCGGATAGACGCTGCGCTTCGGCCATCACTTCGGTTATTCTCGCTATTCGCCGGTTGAAGTCTTCTGTTGTCACCCCACCACATATCTCATCGTAGTGGAACAGGGCCTCGTTGCATGCCGCTTCGTAGCGAACCGCCATCTCCCAAGAGACGAAGAGGTGCCCTGGGTGGCAACTGGGTACACTCCATCCGCCATCCTCCTGTTTTGATTCTCATCATTCCTTGCTCGTACAGGTTCGCTGCTGAAGGCCAGAGAGGCACCGGCGGCCCGGGAGCTATCAGCAAATCATCTCGCAGTACCCGTCTGAAAACGCTTTGGCGGACGTAGTTGACGCGTCTGGCGAATGTTACGAGAGATCGCATGTTCGGCTCAGCTTTTTGCAAAGGCTGGTCCGAACAGTTCCTGCCAGGTATTGAGAACTGAATTTGCTCGGCCAGTTCTTTTGGTCTTTGAATGCACGTTCGCTTGAGTTGCCTTGTAAGTGTGGATTGTCGGATCGGTTGGTGTCCAGTCGTGCATATACGTGTAGGATATCACATAGTGAGCACCCTTTTCAAAAGCAGGCGTCACGTCGAATGACATGACACCTTCGGTGCGGTAGCGGGATTCGCTGTCATTGAACACCACGAAGATGTCGACATCCTTCAGCGGCTTGGTGTTGGTGTGGCGAGCGTAGGAGTCGGTGAGGAAATCATGCTGCACATTGAAGGCATCGCCCACGACAGTCCGTATCCGCTGTTGGCCTCAGCTGGCGTCCTGTTGTTCTGTGGTTGAGAGTTCGAGCCTGTCCTTGAACTTTGTGAAAGTCTCTGAGATAGTGAGCATGTCTACCTCGAATACGGTAATGTTCATTCAAGCCGCTATGTAGTCAGTGTTACATAAGCTATATATGGTGTCTCTTATGAAGACCACAACGATGAAGAACGTGACGATCACCATGCCCGCGGAACTTGACGCTGAAGCGGCTGCGCAAGCCCGTCGGTTGGGCATTTCCAAATCGGAGCTGATCCGGCGTGGCCTGGCCGCCGTCTTACCCACTGAAGACACCGAACCGAGTGACGACCCTTGGCGCGATATGGTGGGTTTCGGCGGGAAAGGACTGAGCGTGGAGCCAGGGGAGATCGACGCGGTTGTCTACGGCGCGTGAAATTCGCGGATACAAGCTGGTGGGTGGCCTTGGTGCTACCCGATGATGCTCGCCATCGCGACGCTACAGCGATGCTTGAACACATCGGGTTGAGCGAGCAGGTTCTTACCACGAACTTGGTTCTGGGCGAGTCGTGGACTTTTCTGCGTTGCAAAGACAGCCACAGGACTGCCGTGTGTTTCCTCGACCGGATCGAAGCACTTCAATCGGCGAACAAGCTGACGGTGCACAGCGTGACAGACAAGCAGGAGTCAAGAGCATGGCACTGGCTGAGACGCCATGACGAGCGGGTGTATTCTTTCGTGGATGCAGCGAGTTTCGAAGTCATGCGTTCTCGACGCCTTCGCGAGGTGCTGGCCTTCGATAACGACTTCACAGCTGCCGGTTTCATCGAACTTCACCCTTGAGCATGATACAACACGTGCTGCTGGATTCGCTGTAACTCAAAAGGGCGAGATTCAACGATGGTTACAACATCAGGCATCCCATCCGGTAAAACCCATTGAACAAGACCACAACCGTTCAGTTCAATCTATCCGCTGAGTGCAGACTCGAGAGCGTCCAACGCGGAGCCCATACTGAACTCCTTTAAATAGTAGACACCCTAAATCGCGAAGAGGTCACAGGGCCTATATAAAGTATGAGTGCCGCTAAAGGACGCGTCAGATGCTCGCGGGCTGGAAATCTGCAGCAGATCAGCCTGCGGTTCGGGATAGCGGTTGTTATAGTAGTCTAATGGAGGAGAGTTCGGTATGGCGAAGAGATTCCGTATAGTTCATGCCAAGATCACACTTGAAGGCTTCGGTGATCGGAGTTCGAGCGAGTATTTCCGCTCCTCGCTCGAACAATCATGGACACCTGGTGCTCAAGTGACTCGATACGAACGGTCTTGGCGCTTGTCAAAATCCGCTGAACATGACGAGGGGGTTTGGCATGGTCGCATAGGTTTCGTCAAAGAGGGCGAACTGTCAACTCTCGATTGGGACGATTCCAAAGAAGACTTCATTCGCGGCGAGGCTTCCAGTGGTGTGGTGGTTCCTTTTCTGATTGATGGCGGTAGCAGGATAGTCTCGTTTCAACTAGTGTCAGGGCAAGTGAGGACAAAGACGGTGACCAGCAATCTCCAAGCTCTGTTCAATACGAGCAAAGCCCATTATTGGAAGATCGAGCCTCTGTCTTTCAAGACTGGGTTCGAGGATTGGAAAAGCACAGTTTCTTGCATATCGAAATGCAAGTTTCGTTTATCCTATCCGAATCCGAACTGGACCGGTCGAGAGAATATCAAGGAGCTGATGGACGGACTACGAGCAGAAGTCATCACTCTACGCGCACGAGCTGATAAAGAGAGTTCTATAGAGACGGACTCCGATTTGTTCCAGCAGGCTATGGATCACATACGGCTCGGGTATGGAAGCGCAGAAATGGTTGGCACCGAACGCGGATCAGGGGATGAGTCAAAGTTTGTCCTCACAGAAGATGGGGGATATGTGCCAGCGGTCGACAAAATAGACGTTGAGGGTGAAGAAACAGAGGCTACGGCGCAGGAGCTGAGAGAAGTGCAATCGAAGCTTCTAGAACGAGAAGCAATCCCGAGTCCTGAGATAGTTCCTGACGTGGAAGATGGGGAGGAGGATGATGAGCAGTCGTTCTAACCAGCCGGTTCGTTGGATAGCCGTGCGTAGCGTGTTGCACTGGGATTTCTGGTCGGCTCTAGCGGTCAGCGCGTTGGTTGCTACTGTGGCTTTGACGTTGGAATTCAATCCTGAACGCAGCTGGGTCACACCTCTGGTCTGGCTGTCGCTGGGAGTTCTCACAGCCTCCTTGCAGCAATGGGCCTCTCTGCGTTCCAAGCTGAGCGACTCGGCTTACGGCGAGTTGGTGCGAATAGTCGATGAGTCGGAGATAGAAATCAAGATGCCGTACCAGGTAACGATATCGGCGGCGTTGGTTTCAGTTGTTTGCTCTGTTCTAGCGATGATTTTCATAGAGGCTGTGAATCTGCGCTGGGTGCAGGCTCTCTTTTTAGCGGTTACCAGCATGTTCGCCATGTGGTCGTTCTTAGCACTTGTTTCTTTGATCAGGCTTTCTCTCAAGCATGACCGTAACATCGCTGAAGTGGAATCAACACGCGAGAAAACAGAGGCTGCGCAACGGTTGAGAGCAGCCGATCAGCGGGGTCGGGCTGGGAGTGTCCCGCCGAGCAGCGCAGGCTGACATATGGTAATGTGTAGTGGCACCCGAGAACCGCAACAGCATCGACATAGAGGATGAGTTCATTGAACGCGTAGTGAGAGCCTTCAGGTTGGGAACAGGTCACAGCCTCACAGAAGCCGTGACAACCTGATAAGAGGAATCGAGAGCGCAGATGACATAACCCAGCGCATAAAACGCGGTGATATTCACGTCTGGTGGTGAAGAGTCTGTTGAAGGTCGATCACTCATAAGAAGCGGAATGCTCACCCCACTATCACCTCAAACCTAGATACAATATCTGGGGTGTCGATTAAGCTACACCTTGCGAGGTTTCGTGTTGTTCATGCGCGGATCCCTTCCTGCAATCGCTATCGTGGGCCGGTCAGGAGTCGTTGCCTCAGCTCTTGCCATCGTGAGGCGTTGGCCTTTGATGCTGCTGCAGGAGTGCCACAGCAGTTGCAGCTTATCACAGCATCCAAGTCGCTTCTTGCGCTATGCGGGATCATGATTCCAAAGCATCCGCCCACTGTGACAAGTGATCTGTCGGGATTCGCAAACTGCCTGGCAATGAGGACTTCGCTACTTCACTCCGATTCGCATCATCACGCATAGTCTCACATAGATCCTGCACAGTGCAGCTTTCGGATCGTTCGATCTCCCAGGCTCTTGCTAGCGCGAAGTGCTGTTTGAGTTCGTGGTAGCTCAAGTCATTGGGGCGTTTGCCGTTGCTGCAAATACGGCATGAACACGAAAAAGCACTGTCGATGTCGATCATCGCGGTTGCTGTCGCAGGTGGAAGATACGCATGAAGTCTTCGCATATAATATCGAGCGGGTGCGGCACCGGTGGCACCTAGTGTAGGCCATGCCCGTGATTCGCTGTACCCGAGCCCGTTATTGAATCCAGTCAGTCCGAATTTGCCCAGTAGTATGCTGAAGTATCCTCCGTACAGGTTTATGAGTTCATAGTTTTGAGCTGAACTGGTTTCGACAACCTGTTTCAGTTGACGCAGGTGACTGGCAGGAGCGCGACGTTCATCAAAACTCGGAATCCAGAAGAACATTCGTGGGGAGAGTGCACTGGGAACATATTCGAAGGCCTGTTGTAAGGAGAAAACGTCGGTTATTGACACGACCGGTGAGATTTCTGCGGAATTGTCGGTTTTCTCCGCGGAGTTCCATATACGGAGCATGACTTGCCACCACTTATCGGACAAAGAACGCACGGCAAAATAAGGACACAATGTGTAAGCAGGGCCACGTTTGTCATTATGCGAAGCTGCCTGTTTGACGTCTCCAGTGGCTTTCTCCAGCAGTTTTCGGTAGCGATCCAACCTGTCAGTGATCTGTTCCGATCTACCTCCATATCGGCGTTGGAAATTCACCACGGATTCTGCCACTTCATCGCAAATATCAGCGGTATACAGACTATGAGGGAAACGAATTCCATCACCTGCACTGGATTTTGTGAGATGATCGGCAATCGTCTCACCCATGACATCTGCAAGCGTATAGTGTGATGCTCTAGGTTCTCGCAACCATTCCTGAAAAAGAGGTGTCCGGGGTTCTATGCAGCATCACATCACCTGCTTCAACTGCTCGAAAGAATGCTTGTACTGGCGATACGTTCACGAATACGCATATTGGGATGGCCTTGCACAGCGGTTCGCATTATCCGAGTTGAACCGTTTGCAACCGAGATCACACCTATGGCAAAACGGCCTGCTTCATCCAACCGATCTTGAGTGATCATGTTCTCCAGTACCGCAATATAGACGAGATCGGCACAGTAACGATGCAAATAAGCTTGCGCGACGACACGGTTCCAGTTGGAGAGCTTCGCTTCCACAGCGATGAGGCACGTCGGGGTCTGTACTAGAACATCCATACGAGCCTGATCATGACAAGGTACTTCTACCTTGCTGTGTGCATGCTCTCCCCAGAGTTCGCGAACGTGATTTCGCAACTCCGAGACTAGAGCTTTTTCCGAATCATATAGAATGGTCATATCAATCAAGTTTCGGGCTCAGACCCGAGTTGGGTTACAGCGTCAGCTAGTTTGCGGTCAAGCCTCCGCATATATGCAGTTGCCAGTATTACGGTTATAGTAGCTTCAACAAGAATGACAAGCATAATCCAGTCCACTGGATCGTAGTGCAGAGTACTGTCTTGGAATAGTTCCATCAATGGCAGCAGAACAAGTGGCAAAGACATCAAAACCGATATCGTAGCTGCTATTGTTCTTGCATATCTACTGTACTGTTTCCTACGGGCATAGGATTCGTATTCGAACAACTGGTAATAAAGCTCAGAAAAAGTCTGTTGCACTCCAGGCTTGTCGAAGATTATGCCAACTTCACGCCTGAGACGTTCTTCATCGCTTACGCTTTCGATGTACAGCCTTCTTATAGGAATCATATGCTCGCATAGAGTGTCCACTGTTCGTTTGCGCACATAATTCTTGAGTTTATGCGCATCCTGTTGTGCATCAGGTTGGGGTGTGCTCTTGTCCCTTCGGTATCGACTCCACTGTAACAGGATCGCGAATACCGAATAGCATATGTCGACAATGTAGTAGACAGGTTGTAGCACTGACAGCAGTTTGTCCCGACATAATGCAGCAGCTATCTCTAGAACCGATCTCCAGGCTGAGCCTAAGCAGATTGCTTGACGACTTCGTCTTTTATCACAGATTTTTCCGTATAATCAGGGTATGTTGTGTAAACATGCGTGCTTTAATGGGGTGTATGGCAGTAACCAAGGTAAAAGGGGGTCGTGTTGGGTAACGATGTGTGCTGGGAGCCGCTCAAAGAGAAGTCCACGTGTGTAGTCCTGGTATTTCGTGAGAATTGTTGGCTGGCATATCGATGAAACGTATACTTGTACAGATGAGAATGACGATCGACGTGCCGGATGGTCTCGGCCAGCAAGCTATGCATCGAGCATCACAGCGTGGCTGCACATTCACAGCTCTGGTGGTGGAGGGTCTGCATCGGGTTCTTGCCGAGACTCCTCCAGAGTCGGTTCCACTTCTGCCCACGTGGGGTGACGGAACCGGGAAAGTTCTCGTTGACCTCAGCGACAGGGATGCAGTCTACGAAGTCCTCAACTCCGATGGCCTGCGGTGATCATTCCTGACGTCAACATACTCGTTTATGCTTTCCACGCCGACGCTGTTGAGCACGATCTCTGCGCGAAATGGCTGAATGCGGTGCTTGGAGAACCCGTACAGCTCGGACTCGTTGATGCTGTGCTAACAGGATTCCTCCGAGTCGTGACCAACCAAAGGATCTTTACCGATGCCGCCACAATGAAGGCTGCGCTGTTGTTCACTGACATCCTACGCAGCGCACCAAGATCTCAGCCGGTCCTACCAACGGACGCTACGTGGGACCAGTTCGCTATGTTCGCTGAAAGAGATCCTTTCATCGTTGGCAACCTCGTGCCCGATGCATGGATTGCTGCGCTCGCAATCACAAATAGTGCCCGAGTCGCCACCGCGGACACTGGTTTCGCTCGCTTCGAGGGTCTGAGTTGGTTCAACCCTGCAGAGATCGCAACCTGAACACTAGATTCTATTGGAGCAGTCGGCGGGGTGGTATCAGAAAAGTAGGATCTAGAGGACAAGAGTTTAGAAGCAGAGTACTTATATTTTAGTTAGGTGCACCGCGCCACTCTGAAAATGACAGCGTCCCTGTGTGAGTATGCGTGTTCACATGAAACATTTGAACATGGCTGGCTTTGCTCACGATCAAGAGGTTAAGGAAACGCGTAAAGACTGTCCGCTCCTGAACCGCTCGGGGGACTGCGAGTCTTGTGTGGAGAAGCTCGTGAGTATTTGCCGCTGGTAGATACGGATGGTTGGGACGTCGTCATCACTGGAAGGTGTTTGCACCCAGTACCGCCGTGCTTTCGGGTAACTTGATCAACGTTTCGCGACGCTCCTCTGGGGCGCGGACGGGTACCGATGGACGCAGCCGGGGTCAGGCCGCTAGCACCTTGTCGTCGGTCCAAGCGAATGGTGTGGATTGCTGGAAGGGGTTACCTTGGGAATCCAAGCCTAGTTCCACGGTGATCAGTTTGTCATTCTCAAAGGCTGGGCTGAGTTCGAGTTTGAGATATTCAAAGAGCTCGCGTTCGTGTACTGCGATCACGATTTGGCGGTTGTGCTGTTTGGACAGCACTCGCAGGAGTCCCGCGAATTGTGTGATGTGCACCTCGTCCATGGACTGCACGGGGTCGTCGAAGACGAGGCATGGGAACTGTGGTTCCACTGTCAGATGGAGGGCAATGAACAGCGACAGTGCTGCGGTGTTCAGATTGCCTGTGCTGAGCATCATTAACGGTGTGCCTGCGATGTCACCGGATTCGTGGATTGTCTCCAAGCGCAGATTCAGGGTGCCTCTTGTTGTAGTCGGTGCCCCGAAAGCGGGCACGAACGGTTCGGACGGCGCGAGGCGTGTGAACACGTCACGCCACACATCGTTCAGTGGTTGCGTGAACACACGCTCGACGATGGCGGTTCGAGTCGTTGACGCGGTTTTGTGCACCATGCGTGCGATTTCCCTACGACGGTCCGCCTCCTGTACACGCTGAGCCCAGGTGTGCTTGCAGCGTTTCAGTTCGGCTACCTTAGCGGTTAGTTTTTTATGGCGACTGGTGATGTCGCGCAGCCGGTTCACCAGAGCGGTTGTGTCTGAGAGTGACTGGTTGCGTTGGTTCAGATCTCGTAAACGTTTTGTCACAGCCTTGTTGAGGCGTTCCCAAACTTCTTCGGGCGATTCGTCCATCGTGGGAGCAGGTTCACCGAGTGTGGCCGCGTGGGCGGCGAGCTCGGATGCCACGTTCTGCTGTTCCTGCTCTCTGACTTGCATGTCAGCGAGTGTTGCCGCCGTGTCGTCAACGGCTTTGCGCAGTTCGACTCCTCGTTCGATCGCTTCGCTGAGTTCATTGAGACGTTCGTTCAAAGTGGTGACAGCTTCAAGTTTCGCTGTGGCGGCTTTGAACTTCGAGTCGGTGAGGATCACAGTTTCCAGGTCGGACACTTCCCGTTGAGCGGCTTGTATCTGTTTTTCCAACTCTGTTCGCTGCTGGATCATGGTCTGTAATTTGACGCCTTCGTCGGCGAGGTCGTTGATTTTGCGGCTGATGTGATCTGGCAGGCTGATAGTGGAGACTTCTGAGAAGTCCCTATTGCAGACAGGGCAGAGGTCGCCGGTAACCTGTTTTCGCAGCGCAAGCAAACCAGATGCCAAGGAACCGGTGCGTGTCTCGGTCTTTGAGATGTGAACGTTGATTGCTTCCAGTTGGCACTGCAGGTTGTTCACGTTCTGGGTGACGATGCCTGTGCGCGTGCACGCTGATTCATGCTTGGCGAGGCGATGCTCAAGCGTAGCGGTTTCGGTTGT
This sequence comes from Acidimicrobiaceae bacterium, assembly GCA_028820455.1. GTDB lineage: Bacteria > Actinomycetota > Acidimicrobiia > Acidimicrobiales > Aldehydirespiratoraceae > JAAXHB01. The sequence continues at coordinate 7,437 of JAPPJC010000077.1, read as the reverse complement.
CAGAGGCTGGGCAAGGCCTCCATCTGCTTCAATTCCCAGCGAGGCCACATCGTTTTGTAGTGCAGTGACCGGAGCCTCATAGGAACTGCGCCACTCGTCGATGGCAGCCACTGCCGAGACCGCGGCGGCACGAGCTTCGTTGATACGCTGAGCTACCGGCAGCGACCCGAGCACTCTGATACGGCCACGGAGTTCGATCAGCGCAGCTTGCAGTCTCTCTGTCTCTGCGATAGCTTGATCCTGGTGGCCGTTCGCAAGGATTAGGCTGATCTCGTCAAGGTTGACCTCCCGACCTTGAACGTCCGCTTTGAATCCGAGAGCGTTTAAGGCTTCTTGGAGCTGCTTGTGCGACTCTGCTAGCTCGGTTTCAGTATCTGCGAGCTCATTGTTTGTGATAGTCAGCTTCTTGTCGGCATCGGCAGCTTCGCGTTCCGCGTCGGAATAGGGGCTTGAGAGTTTCCTGACCCGCCGGATATCGGTTGCGTCGTGCAGGCCCGATTTTAGCGCGTTGAGTTGGTCGAGACCGAGCAGTTCATTGACGAACCGGACCAGTGCGGACTCCTGACTACCCTCGGTATACTGGTACAGGTCTAATAGTTTGCCGAGTGATTCCTGGTCTAGGTATGAACGCTCAGAGTAAAACTGTGCCTGCCGCGGGTCCAGTGCGGATTCCCCTTTGACCCCAGCACTGTCGATCGTGACTTGATGGAGTGGGTCGAGTCCTGCATACTTGTCAGCTAACTCGATACGTATTGTCGCGGACGACGAGCCGTGATGGGGAAGATGCTTCAAGTATTGATTATCATAGCGTCGCATACTCCGCACTTCTCCGATCAAAGCAAACTCAACAGCAGCGAGGATGCTCGTCTTCCCACTGCCGTTAGCTCCATGGATCAGCACGATCGGGGATATCCCAACTTCCCTTGAGCCGTCGGAAATCCGAGATCACGATCCGACGGAGTGGAAGATGGGTCATCGGTACGCTCCCTCGCCGCTCCCTTGACGGATCGCATCGTCCAGGGCGAGCCGGAACGTCTCACGGACCTTCTTCTTCGATCCCATTCGGGCTGCGTCGATCAACCTGCGGTGTTCATCTGTGGCCTCATCCCCGAGGCTCGCAAGGAGTTCGTCGAGAGGATTGAAGGATGTCCACATAGTTTCAGGCAGTTCAAGCGGAAGCAGCACAGAGATAGCAGCCTGAACTTCGGCAAGCGTCGGTTCTAGACTCTCGATGAGCATCAAGCGAGCACTGTTTTCCAGTTCGTGCAGCGTAGCGGCCTCGGGGCGGACACCAAGCACAATAGCACTGACCGGCCGCCGCGACTCGAAGCGGTCCAGGCTTCGATTCAACCCCGACAAGAGCTGGACGAGTTGAGGCGGATCAGTGGCCTGGCCGCCCACAACAACGAGATCATGAGAGGCGCCGGTCCCGGTTGCAGCCGCGTCGAAGTCAAAGGCCACACTCCCTATCACAAGGGGTTTCGGAAGCTTCTGGAAGCCTGCACTCTCAAGCCCTTCCAGCACAACATCAACGGGACTGCACACTGAGACAAGGCTATCAGTGGCGACGGGATCGTACTCAGATGCGGATCCGCTCATAGAGACGGACTCGTTCATAGGTCTGCGCTCTGTCTGAATGAGGTCAACAAGCCATTAGCGTCAGTCGATGCGCCTGCGACGGTCTCGATCGCTACCTCGCGTGCAGGATACCTGCCGGTTCGCCCGTATCGAACTCTCGGTGAGCGAACTTGTTGCTCTGGTATCTCCTTCGCGTGGACAACCACGACGCTTGGGTCAGTCATGTTGACATGGCCATTCTTTTCAAGCCGCGACAACACTCCTGAGTCTCGAACGAAGAAGACCCGGGATTCATGAGCACTCTCAACAGTGCAGACTCCATTATCCGGTTGATGCGCGTCCCCAGCGGTAAGACGCCACAAACCCTGAGCTGCGCCCATGCCGAGCAACGAGACTGCCACTGCCAGAAAACCAAGCTCATCAATGTCGATATTCGGATCAAGCACTGCCTTAGCAATCGGTTGAGCTGTGAGCGGTTGGTAGTGACGACTACCGGCACAGGGAGGTGATCCATAGCGGAACATAGAAAGAGCCATCCCAGTAGTGGCGATGAGGCTATCAACGAATACCGTGGCATCGTCATCAATAATGCTTGCAACAGAATCACGGAGATTGCGCAGGCCGTCTTCGAGCGTCCTCAAGGTCGCTGTGTCCCAATCCTGATGCAGCTCGCCGATGAGTGAGCAAAGCTTATCCGTTAGCGTGAAGAGCACCAAGCCCAGCAGAAGAGGTTGTGCGTACGCTCCGAGCAGTGCCGTTTTCTCAATCTCCTGATGATTAAGCAGATAGCTCTCACCATAGATACTGTTTAGAACACCTTGTTGATCGGAGTCAAGGCTCTCTAAAGCGAAGACTACAGCGGGCGGGTCCACTGGCCAGTCTTGGCTGAGATTCTGCCTCGCCTGATTCAGGATCGTGTGGATGTTAGAATCCTGAGCAGAAAGGCCGACCATCAGTATCTTCTTCGTCGCTGTCCAGTCCTCAAGACGCGTTCTTGTCACTACGTGCTGCGGCTCGGTGGTCCAACCATATATCTGCGACTGTCGAGCGATCAGTCTCGAACGATAGGCATCCTGATCCTCCGCTGCCTTCACCGCGCATCCGTGGAACTTGATAAGATCACAACGCGCCTCGGGCTTCTTGAAGTCTTCTGGTAGTATCACGACGCGGAGGTGTCCTTCTGTATCGCCGGTCAGGCGTTCGACTGCACTTTCGATCAGGCCATCCCAGTTCGCGGATGCTACAGACCGCACAGTTCCTTCAAGCAGGAGAATTGCGAGGCACAGGTGTTCGGCTGCTGGTTCAAGATCAGACGACCCGTATGTCTGAACCACATCGATTCCCTCCCACACCAAAAAGTCCGGCTCCTCGTTATCAACAAGCACACCCAACACCTTCGAATACTTGCTGACCAACCGCTGAACAATGTCGTCAAGGTCAGGCCACGATTCAACGGCAGCCGTCAAGTCGATACCGTTGCGGGTCTCCTGCGGGATCCCCGATATCTCAATGATTTCATCCAACGCCTTCCTGAAGCGGCAGCCCTCATCTGAACGATCCAAACGCTCCTGTAGAAACGTCAACAACCTAATGAGCAACTCGCTGACGCAGGGGACAACTGAGGCAGATAATCCAGAACCCAACCAGAAAACATATTCGGCCTGCCGCGCTACGGCTGAAGCGAAGGAAGCCAACTTGTCATCAAAGGAGTCGAGCACGTCCCTCGTCTTCACTCCGAGTTCCCGCTCTTGCGAATTGTCCGTCATCAGAATCTCTTCTTACCTCAATCCGTATTCACTGGAAGATACATACTCTAGCCATGTGTTAGATGGACCTTGTATGACGATCAGGTAGTTGGGAACCACTGTGACAACCGCACTTCATGCTACAGTTATCACAGCGCGAGTTGCCATCAATAGCCAAACGAGGGCTTGTGAGGAGGCTGGTGTACATAGAGATAGCGTGTTCCAGACCGCTCTTGCCGCGCGCCGCTGACGGTTGCATCGCTGAATAGTCTCATGACTCCAGAAGATTCCTCTTCGGCCTGTCTGATCCTATTGACAGCTTCTTTTCGCATGTCTGGAAATTTGTCAGCGGCTGTGTTATAGAGATGGCTCATGATGCCGTTCCCGGCTTTATGACTGGTAGCGAAGATCATGAAATATATAGACGAACCTCTCGTATTCTTCAGTTCAAGCGGATGAGTCCATCTATACCCGAGCTCATTCTCCAAACGCCAGCGCATGAGGTTCAGATATTCTTCACGCGCCTGTCCGCCGTCAAGTGATTCATCAAGCCGCATTTTGTAGATATTTCGCCATGTTTGTGTCCCAAACACTCCGTTTATGGATTCTATGTCTTCAGGCCTCAGAGGTTGTCCTGTGGTCGGTAGTAGACGACTGAACATCTGAGGTGAGAACAGAAGGAAAAGTTCGGTCTTGCGGCCTTTTGTCCGGAACTCGGACAGCTGTTTGAGTGTGCTCCACTTGGCTTCCATGCAATTCGGGTCGATGAAGGCAAAGGTCGGTGCCCACGACAGATGCTTCAGTTCCTCAAGAGCGTGCTGTATCTGATGGTTGCAGTCACCCGGGTAGATCTTGATGTCACGGCCCGGGTGCTCGGTTGCAAGCGCAGATTCGAGTTCCTGAGCCTTGTCGGCAACTTCGAAGAATCTGAGACGAGTGAAGGGCGGATCATCTATCGACAGTGCTATCTGAGCGGAGCTCTGAATCCCCTTTTTGGTGACCCGATCCAAGTTGTCGGTGCCACCAGCGAACAGGTCCAAGTATATTCTCTCTCTGGAGTTGTTCTTGGTGGCTGTGGTGAACGCGTTCAGGTAATCCCGCAGCACTTCCAACTTGCCTCTGGTCCAGTATCCCCAGGTGCGGCTCACCAGAAGTCCTCACCTACAGGTGGCATGTCGTCGTGGTGGACGCTGTCGAGTTCACGTCCGCCGGCTTTGGGCGTTCTGCCGCCCCATTGCTTGAAGAAGAACGCCACACCCGCTACTGCGCACTGATCCCGCAAGTCCCGCACCCACTCTTCCTCCACCGGTCGGGCCTTGTGACCGCTTTCACCGCCCGCTATGAGCCAGTGAATCGAGGTGAGGTCGAGATCCGGCAGTGCTTCCAGAAGAGGCTCAGCACTGACAAAACGCACAGCCGCGTCCACGCAGCGCAGATGGTCGATCCGGAATGTGTAGCGTTGTGTTTCCACGCTCACACCCATCCAGACGTTGGGAGGCCATTCCAACTCGCTGTTGAGCGACATGAGCCGCTTGGAGCGTTTGGTGAGCACTTGGTAGGTGTGCCTGGGAGTGTCCGCCATCACACGGAATACCTTCTGTATGAAGTCCAAAGGCACCTCTGGGTGGAAGAGATCGCTCATCGAGTTCACGAAAATCAGCCTCGGTGCCCGCCACCGATAGGGGCGCTCCAGCAGATCTTCATGCAACGTAATCTTGAAACCCGGGCCGCTCAGCTTAGGATCCCCGTCGTTCTGATATCGGGGGTTGCCCATAGCCTTAAGACGCTTCGCCAGAGTCAGGGCGTAACAGTTGTCGCAACCAGACGACACACGATCGCAACCCGTAGTAGGATTCCAAGTGGTCTCAGTCCACTCAATACCACTCCGATACGACACTACGACCCACCTCGAAACATCACCACAGCCTAATCCGCCTCTCTCCTGGTATGTCCACTGACTTCTCTGTTATCCGATTCCGACCAGACCCGCCCCTACAGCACTGAACTCTCCATCACTGCCGTTCCACTCCTCTACCATAGGGGTTCCCTCTGGGCTGTCCGCATAATCTACACTGTACAATGAAACTGTGACACTACTCGGCCCGGCGTGCCCGCGCCCGCAAGCCTCGGCCGAGCTGTGCGCGTGTTGATGGACTGCGACAACAAACCCACGCCGAACGAGCAGAAGGGTGATGGCGGGCAGGCGGTTGGCCTAAGAGGTTGGTAGATCGGTTTCTGTGGATGATCACGTCCGACGAGGCTTTCGTGGAATTCGTTCCATTGAGAAGCTGGAAGCGGAGTGGCTCCACCAGCGTTTTCCAACCACATGCTGTCGTGGTGTGGTATCGCAGCAGGTGTTTGTTGTCAAGCGGGTACCTCGAATGCGAGCACGGTGAGCGTGAGTTCTCGGTTGGTGTCGTCGCGGTGGCCGAAGATGTACTGGAAACCGGTTTCTGAGTGATGCTCCTATGATTGACAACCTGTGTTTGCGATTTTTTCTGGGGTTGTGATTTGTTGGAGATGTTGGTAGTAGTGTTGGGCGAGGTTGTGGTTGTGGGTGAGGCCTCGTTCGATTTCGGATATTCTGGTGGGTGTGGTGTCGAGGGCGGAGGCGATGGTTGTGAGGGTGAGGCCGTGTTGGGTGCGTTGGTAGCGCAGGTCCGCGCCGTGGGTGACTGTTGGCGGGTTTGTGATCAGCTTGTAGATTTCTCTCGCAATGTAGCGTTTGAGGCAGCGGAGGATCTCACGGCGGGTTTTGCCTTCGGTTGTGCGCCGCTCGGCGTAGGCGATGCTGCGTTCCTCGACGCGCAGGCGGATCATGGCGATGCGCCATAGAGCGTTGTTGGCGTTGCGGTTGCCGCCGCGGTTTAGGCGGTGTCTACGGATCGTCCCGGAGGACGCTTCGATCGGGCTGGTACCGCACAGAGCAGCGAAGGAAGCCTCGTTGCGCATCCGTTCGGGGTTGTCACCTGCAGCGGTGAGCAGCGCAGCTGCGGTGTCGGGTCCCACACCGAGCGCGCTGAGCAGTGCCGGGTTGGCTCGTGCGCACAAGCGGTGCAGCTCGGTGTTCAGTTCTTTGATTTCCGTGGTGAGGGTCTGGTGGCGGCGTGCTAGACAGCGCAGAGCCCGTTTGGCCGCGCCGCAGACCACATCACCGGTGGTGTTCGGGCGTAGCCGTGCGCACATCCTGACTGCTGCGGTGTGCCCAATGCCCGTAATCGCTGTCTCAGAGGTTCCGGGGCGGTCACGACAACAGCGTTGATCTGGTTCGCTGTGACAGTGCGGGCTTTGACCGCTGAGCGTTTCGCAATTGTGAGGGTCCTTATCGCTTCTGCGTACCCGTTGCTGCTTTTGGGTTGTGCTGTGGCGTCACCGTTGAGTGCCGCCCGGGCTGCTGCCTCTGCATCGACGGGATCGGTTTTGCCTCTGCGGTGCCGCATCTGGCGGTTCGGGCGGTTGACTTCCACAACCTCTAAACCAGACGCGGTGAGATACCGGGCGAGGCCAGCCCCATAGGAGCCAGTGCCCTCAACCCCTACACGCTGCACCACGCCCAAGGACTCCAGCCAATCCAGCAGCCGCTTGTAACCGCCCGGGTCTGCCGGGAACGAAACCGCACCCAGCAGCCGCCCGGCAGAATCAACCGCAGCCACGGCGTGAACGTGCTTGTGGGTGTCGACCCCACCGAAAACCTCAACTGGGTGTGATGTTGTACGCTTTGATGTCATAATGGTTATACCTCCTCGGATATGCCGATATTCGGGTTGACACCACCAGGCCGGGACGGCGGACAGAACACTCACGATGTTACGAGCAACAAAAAACAAGGCTCCTATGAGGTCACGTCCGTCCCGACTGGCCGGTGTGCGCCCCTCCACCCCAGCAAGCCGACAAATCTACTGAAAGGCACCAAAACGGCCAGTTGGCGAACGGGTCAGACCCACTACCGATGAAGAAGCCCTACCATTATGAGTGCTGGCGATGCCTCGTATTTGATATCACGTGATGACGGTCTCCAGCAAAATGCAGACGATATCAACAACTTGACCGGCTTGACTATTCTTAGAAGCTGTCGTGAATGTTTTTGCTGTTGGTGTGGTTGTGGTTGTTTTGT
>JAPPJC010000055.1 GCA_028820455.1 Acidimicrobiaceae bacterium | reverse complement strand
CCCCCCCCCCCCCCCCCCCCCCCCCCCCCCCCCCCCCCCCCCCCCCCCCCAATCCAACTTCAATGTCGCCATCTTCGCTGCAGACATCCCAATGGTTAGCTCGGCATGTCGGTGTCATCTGCCTGTTCGTGGATCGAGCCTACACCAGATGTGCTACTGTGGTGCGATTCAGCCCTGTTTTGCTTAGCGCGAAAAGCGGCGTAGTCGCAGGCTGTTGCCCACCACAAACAAAGACGACAACCCCATAGCCGCTGCTGCTGCCATCGGGTTGAGCACACCCACAGCCGCTAGCGGGATAGCAGCTACATTATACGCAAACGCCCAGAAGAGGTTGGCTTTGATTATGCTGAGAGTGCGACGGGCTAATGCCATTGCATCGACTGCTGCGTTCAGGTTGCTTCCCACGATGATTATATCGGCAGCTTCCACCGCGATATCGGCACCAGTGTCCAAAGCAATCCCCAGATCAGCTTGGGTGAGAGCTACTGCGTCGTTGATACCGTCACCCACCATGGCCACACGCTTCCCGTTTTTTTGTAGTTCGTCGATCACCGCGGCTTTCTCGTCGGGAAACACCTCGGATATCACAGCGTCAACCCCGATAGTGTTCCCGACATGTTCAGCTGTTGTGCGGTTGTCGCCGCTCAACAGGGTTACTTCAAGCCCCAGTAGGCGAAAGCCTTCCACGGCTTCACTTGAGGTGGGTTTGATCATATCGTTGAGAGACAACACCATCTCCGCGGTGCTGCCTCGGCCTGCGAAAGCGGTGGTGCAACCTTCGGCTTCTGCATTGCTGGCAGTTTGTTCGAGTTGTGCGGGAATCTGTTTGAACAATGTACGGCGACCATAACGCACTTCGACATCGCCGACAGTACCTACTAACCCATGCCCCGGGCGACTCTCAAATACAGTGATCTCGTTCTGTGTGGGCTTAGGCCACTTGTCGGTCACAGCAACATCCACCGGGTGCGTGGAGCGTGAACTAAGTGCCGCCACAAGCTGTGTCAGTGTCTCGGCTTCGGTAGCTGATGTCTTCGCGGTTACCGTATCTGCCACCTCAGAGGTAGGGGTACTGGTAGCCAATCTGTTGACTACCACCGAAGACATTCCGGCATCTGCTGTGCATACCTGGTAATCAACCACTTCTAAACGACCTTCGGTGACGGTTCCGGTTTTGTCGAGCAGCACAACATCGACCGCTTGTGTTTGTTCTAGAACCTCCGCACCTTTGATGACCACCCCCAACTCCGCACCTCGCCCGGTGCCGACCATCACCGCTAGGGGCGTAGCCAAACCGAGAGCACAGGGGCATGAGATGATCAGCACCGCCACTGCTGCCGTGAATCCGCTGGATATCGCACTGCTACCAGCAAGCCAGACAGCTAGTGTGATAGCCGATAGTATCATAACCGTGGGCACAAAGATCTGAGCCACACGATCGGCTAAACGTTGCACAGCTGCACGTCCGCTTTGAGCTTCCTCCACAAGTCGCACAATCTGCGATAAAACGGTATCCGCGCCTACCTTCGTGGCTTCAACCTCCAATGTGCTGACAGTGTTGATGGTAGCTCCTATCACTTCGCTGCCGGATGTCACCTCCTTGGGTATTGATTCTCCGGTCACTATCGAAGTGTCAACAGCGGATGCGCCGTCGACGACAATCCCGTCAGTGGCTATTCTCTCGCCTGGCCGCACAATGAACCGCATCCCCACAGTCAGATCTTCAACCGGTATCTCTGTGCCATCCGTGAGAAGCACAGTGGAAACACCTAGACGAGCCAAGTTTCTGAGCACATCGCCTGAATGATGGACAGCACGGACTTCCACCCATTTACCGAACAGAACAAGAGTCACTATCACAACGGCAGTCTCAAAATAGACGTGCTGATTGTCGGTATTGGTTAAAGACACGTATGCCGACCATGCAAACGCCGCGAACGTGCCGAGTGATATCAGTGTTTCCATAGTCGCTGCGCGGTAACGAAGATTGAGCACAGCCTTCTGATGAAAAGTCCAGCCCGGCCCGAACACCACGAAAGCAGTGAAAGCCATGGCAAATAACTGCCAGCCGTCAAACTGCAACAACGACATCATGGAAACCGCCATGACTGGAAGGCTGAAAACCGCAGAAACCACGAAACGTCGTCTTAATTGAGAGACGCGCGACGATTCGGCCTGATGGTGAGTGTCGGTTTCAGATTGTTTGCTTCCCGCTACGCTGCTTCTGTCGATGTCGATAGGCCACAGCTTGGTTTTGCGATAGGTTTCAGAGGACGGTTGAGCCTGCCGTGTGGACTTTGGGTGATCCTGCTGGGTGAGCGGTGATGAGAACCCTAGTTTTTCCACTAGTCCGCGCAGCTCGGTTTCTTCAACGGTGCCTTCGTGCGTTACGCTGGCTTTGCCGGATATCAGATTGACCCGAGCGTCCAGCACACCTTCATGGTCGACTAGTGCTTTCGTGACTCGCCCCACGCATGAAGCGCAGGTCATTCCTTCTACTCGGATGACCGTTGTTTTAGCCTGGGAATGATCGTCTGTTCGTTGTTCGTGTGTTTGAGTGTTCATATCAATGTAAACGGCAATGCTGTAAAATGGGCAGCATGGCCAAAGATCCCATTCCTTCACAAAAGGATACCACTTCTGCAGCTGCGGAGACCAGAACTAATGGAAGCGGCTCCGCGGGCGGCGGAAATGGCTCTAATGATAATGTTGGAAATAGCTCCAATAGTGCTGCGGGTGTGTCACGGCCTTTGATAGATGTCACAAAGGCACCGTCTGTTCCAATGTACCTGCGGGAGGCTTGGCAGCGGCGTGAATTCGCTATAGTGGTTCCGCTTCAAGATTTACGTGCCAAGAACATGGACACGGTCCTAGGCCAGCTTTGGCATCTCGTTAACCCCGCCATGCTGGTGGGAGTGTATTTTCTGATATTCGGTGTTATTCTCGACACTCGCCGTGGTGTGGACAACTTCTTAGGTTTTTTGTTGGTCGGCATAGTCTTGTTCCACCTGATTCAACGCATAGCACAAGATGCTTCTTCATGTGTCGCACGGCATATCGGTCTGATACGTTCGATACAGTTTCCACGGATACTGCTTCCGGTTTCTGCGGTCAACGGGCAGGCAATAGCCTTTTTACCGGCGTTGATGATCACTTTGGTGACGCTGATCTTCACAGGAGAACGACCTTCCCCGCGTTGGCTTGTGCTGCCGGTAGTGCTTGTTGCGTTGCTTTTCTTCAACTTCGGTGTTGGGTTGCTGCTAGCTCGTGTTGGTAGCTCGATTAGAGACCTTCAACAGTTGCTTCCTCATCTTTTGAGGCTGGTATTGTATGCATCGGGTGTGATCTTCAACGTGGACACGTTCATATCAAGTGAGGTTTGGCGCAAGTTATTCGCTCTCAACCCCGTTTACGACGTGATTACTTGTGCTCGCTGGTGCCTGCTGGGTCTGCCAGTGGATCCGTGGGTGGTTGTCGGGCTTGCGGCTTGGGCTGTTTTGCTGCCGCTGATAGCTTTTGCGATTTTCTATCGCAACGAAAAGCGATTTGATCTATGATGGAAAACTTTTCGGCGGCTACTGTCAGCAGCAATGCAGAAACCGTTCCAGAAGCGATTTGATCTGTGATGGCTAACTCTTCGGCGGCTACTGTGCGTTTGCGAGACGTCCATGTGTGCTACCGCTCTTACGACGACTCCACCGCAGGCCTTAAAAAGCTTTTCGCTCAAGGGTCTTTACGTCGGCGGTATCGCAAAATTCATGCTGTACGAGGGGTGAGTCTGGAGTTGTATGAAACTGAGACCCTAGGACTGATAGGAGCGAACGGGTCGGGTAAGTCGACTCTGCTTGCGGCTATGACAGGTTTGTTGTCACTGGAATCGGGAACAATTCATGCCGTCTCACGGCCAGCGTTGCTGGGAGTGTCACATGCGTTGCGTCCGTCGTTGTCGGGCAGGCGCAACATCATTGTCGGTGGTCTGGCGTTGGGTTTCACACGTGCTGAGATGAAAGATCGATTAAACGACATTATTGACTTCTCAGGAGTGCGCGATGCTATAGATCGCCCAATGTCCACGTATTCGTCCGGTATGCGGGCTAGGCTGCATTTTGCTATCGCCACAGCCCGAGTACCGGAAGTGTTGCTTATAGACGAGGCTTTAGCGGTGGGAGACGAGGAGTTTCGCCGCCGCAGCTCTGAGCGGATGGAAGAAGTCTGCTCCGCAGCCGGTTCGGTGGTTCTTGTTACTCACAATATGGCTGATATCCGCAATCATTGTGACCGGGTAGCCTGGTTGGACGACGGTGTCTTACGAGCTGTTGGTGATCCCAATGAAGTGGTTGCAGAATATCTCGCCTGTGCAAAGGTCGCGAACAGAAGCTAGTCACATGGCTTGGGTGTAGTTGTCTGATACCGTAGTCCAGTCGATAACCTCAAAAAAAGCTTTAACGTAGTCTGGCCTGCGGTTCTGATAATTCAGATAGTAGGCGTGCTCCCACACGTCAACTCCTAAGATCGGGGTTCTTCCTTCCATTAGGGGAGAATCTTGGTTTGGAGTCGACTCTACTATTAATTTCGTTGTGTCGCCGTGTTCCACGCTCAGCCAAGCCCAACCGCTTCCAAAGCGAGTTAGTGCGGCTGCTGTGAACTTCTCTTGAAAACCTGCGAAATCACCAAAACTCGCGTTGATTGCTTCTGCCAACGCTCCCGTAGGTTCGCCGCCGCCATTTTGGCTCATAACAGTCCAGAAGAGGGAATGGTTAGCGTGTCCGCCTCCGTTGTTGCGAATAGCGGAATTGGATATAGCATCGGCGTCTTGTATCAAATCGTTCACATCCAATTCCGCTAGCGGCGTGTCAGCCACTGCGGCATTCAGGTTGCTGACATATGCAGCATGGTGTTTACCATGATGTATTTCCATTGTTCGGGCATCGATATGGGGTGCTAAAGCCCCAAAATCATATTGAAGTTCTGGCACTGAAAAAGCCATGGTTTATTGTCTCCTTATTTCGGTGTTGATAGATCGGGGCTGGTGTTTATAGACCAGGAAGGTTTTTATTGTAAAAGATTTTATTGTGATATTTTTGATTTTAGATTAAATTATTGGCATGTTTCAGCACATTGGCATGTTTCAGCACATTCTGCGGCATCGGGAACGGGGTCGTCATGTATATCGACACAAATCCACCCCAAACACCAGCCCACCTATTTGAAATGTGCATACTTTAGCACAAGATAACCACTCCCAGTGTAGTATTTGGCTGTACTATTTGATGTAAATTGAATTACCGTAAAGCGTAGATAATGAACAGACTACTCAAAAACGAGCTGTTGCAGGCAATAAGCGAGGAGGCATGAATATGACATTGAAAGATATTTTCAAGGAGGTAGCGGATTCTGATATAGTCAAGGAGATTCGAGAAACAAGTTCAAAAGCAGTGGACACTGTAGTACCGAAGGTGAAAGGCGTTATCCACGGTGCTGCCAGTAAGGTTGCGGATCTCACGGGCAACGGAGATGCGGAAGACAATAAAGGCGATGGTGATGACACTGCTGAAGCAGCATCTGAGCAAGACAGCAGCGCTGATACTGAAGCTATGGCAAACGATGACACCACTGGCGACGATTCTGACGATTCAGATAGCACTTCAGAAGCTGAAACCTCAGACGATACTGGCAATTCTGGCGAGTCAAGTGATTCAGACGACGAATCCGTAGAGGGTTGATTTCTACACAGTTAAAACCGAACAATACTTCAAGATACCAGCTCTCCTAGGCGAGTAGCCCTGGTTTCTTTCGTCTGTGAGTCCACTGCGGGTGTCGCACTACAGCCCTGTGACACCTAGTCCGTTAGTTCGTTCCAACCGGGTGGAATCCATTCCGGTAACACGAATTCAGGTGAGCGGCTCAGAGCATCTGGATGAGAGAAAAATTCTTGTAGCTGCCAAGCAGTTGGGTGTCAAAGGTCTCAGCGGCTGTCGTTGTTGGGATGTCTACCATATCCAAGGGCACCTCAACTCTGAGGATTTCGCCAGAATATGTGACGAGATTCTGGTTGATCCCGTCACCGACGAAGTAGTCGTGGGTCCACCAGTCTACACGGGGCAAGTGGTAGAGGTAGCTCCTTTACCCGGTGTGACAGATGTTACAGCTCGAGAGTTGGAACGAGCAGCAGAAGTTCTAGGCTTGGCCCCTTTACAAGTAGCCACAGCGCGCCGTTACGAGCTGAATGGAGACCTTAGCGATACTGATATAGGAGTACTAACCAAACGACTGTTGGCCAACTCGACAATTGAACGCAGCAGCACCAGCCAATTGGAGCCGGTGTTCTCACCTCCGGTTGAGCGTCGACTGCGAATAGAGTCGGTGCGGCTGAGAGGTTTGAGTGACGAAGAGCTTATCAAGCTTTCGCAGCAGTGCCTGCTTTCACTCGATTTGAATGAGATGAAAACGATACAAGCTTACTTCGTGTCGTGTGGGCGTGACCCTACTGATGCTGAACTGGAAACCTTGGCACAGACCTGGTCTGAGCATTGCGCGCATAAAACCTTTAAAGCACGGATCGAACTTACCCACACCCACGCTGACGGGCGGGTGGAGGTATCGCATCACGACAGCCTACTCGATGCGCTGAAAGAGGCGACCGAAGAGCTTGAAGTGCCGTGGCTGCGTTCTGTATTCGTGGATAATGCGGGAATCATAGCTTTCGATGGTCAATTTGATTTAGCGGTCAAAGTGGAAACCCATAATCATCCCTCCGCGCTGGAACCTTTCGGTGGAGCTAACACAGGCATAGGTGGGGTGGTGAGGGACATCATGGGTGTCTCAGCTAGACCTATAGCCTGCACGAATGTCTTATGTTTCGGGCCGAGCGACTTTGACGATGGTCGTCTACCCGAAGGACTCTTACATCCCCGCAGGATACGCGACGGAGTGGTAGCGGGCATAGGAGATTACGGCAACAAGCTCGGCCTACCCACAGTCAACGGGGCGGTAATCTACGATCAGGGCTACATAGGCAACCCCCTCGTCTTCTGCGGTGCTTTAGGCCTAATGCCGTCAGATTCGCACCGAACCACGCCCCGGCCAGGCGATCGGATTATCGTTATCGGAGGACGCACGGGTCGTGACGGTATTCACGGAGCCACGTTTTCTTCGGCTGGGTTGGATGTCGATGCAACAGATCAGGCGAGTTCGGCTGTGCAGATCGGAGATCCGATCACACAGAAAGGCTGCATGGAAGTGTTGGAACTAGCTCGGGATCTTGGCTTGTACAACGCTATCACCGACTGCGGGGCTGGTGGATTCTCTTCAGCTGTGGGTGAGATGGGCGCAGAACTGGGAGCAGAGGTCGACCTTGCTTCAGTGCCTTTGAAGTATCCCGGCTTGCAGCCTTGGGAGATCTGGGTGTCCGAAGCTCAGGAGCGCATGGTTTTGGCTGTGCCTGAAGGCAGGCTAGCACAACTGCGGAAGCTATGCGACGACTGGGACGTAGAGCTAAGCGACGTAGGACTGTTCACCGACGACAAACAACTAGTAGTAAGGTACGAGGACAGTCGTGTGATCGATCTGCCGATGTCTTTACTCCACGACGGTTTACCGCAAAGCGGTTTGAAAGCAGTCCACAAAGATCGCGCGATTAGGCATTCCGATCAGCCCGCCAAGCCTCTTGATGCGAGCTTTTCAACAGTTGCTTCCCCAGTTGTCGATCCTGCCGATCTGCTTCTTGAATTATTGGCTCACCCCAATGTGTGTTCTCGTGAACCTATAATTCGCACTTACGACCACGAAGTTCGGGGTGGCACTGTGATACGTCCTCTGGTTGGGCCTGCTGCAGATGGGCCTTCTGATGCTGCAGTGATCAAACCTTTGGGTACTTGGCATCACGACATGGCCATCGCCATCGCTGCTGGGATAAATCCCCGTCTCACATCTATCGATCCGTGGCTTATGGCACTTCACACTGTTGACGAGGCTATGCGGAATCTGGTTGCGTCTGGGGCTGACCCCGATCGAGTGGCTCTCCTTGATAACTTCAGTTGGGGGAACCCGACACGGCCGAATCAACTAGGTTCGCTAGTGCGTGCAGTTCAAGGTTGCGTTGAAGCAGCCAGACGCTACCAGTCGCCTTTTATCTCCGGTAAAGACAGCCTCTACAACGAATTCGAGGGTACCGCCGTGCCAGGCACGCTGCTGATCACAGCCGTCGGCGTGGTACCGGACCTACACAAAACAGTGACCAGTGCTCTAACTGACTGCGGCAGTGATATTTGGTTGGTTGGTAGTGGGTCTGGCAGCCTCGGAGGATCAGTGGTAGAGGGTTTGCTCGATATTGACGACCATCGTGCGCCACCTGCGGTTAGCAGCCCACTGACACGTTACCGGGCTGTGCATGAACTAATAGCAGCCAGTCGGGTCAAAGCGGCTCACGACATAAGCGATGGTGGTATTGCGGTTGCTCTCGCCGAGATGGCTATAGGAGGTCGGCTGGGATTACGAGTGACAGTTCCGTATGATCTTGCTGACCCCGAAGAAACATCCGACAGCACAGCAGCAGCCCAGCAGTCCGACTCATTCGCTTTGATCGCGACGTTGACCAATGAAGCACCGACCACGATGAAAATAGCCCAAAAGAAGGGCGACTCATTCGCTTTGATCGCAGCGTTGACCAATGAAGCACCGGGCAGAATCCTACTGGAGACTTCACCGGTGGAGAGACGAGCAGTGGCCGAGAAACTTGGGCATCTCGGTAGGCGGATAGGCTCAGTAACGGACACGGGTAACATCGAAATTCGAGTAGCTGTTAGCCCTGCCGAAACTAGCGTCTTCCCGAGTTCCACGACACGAGTAGGCACCGAGGGTGAGGATGCCCAGTCGACCACTGCCGAAACTAGCGTCTTTCCGAGTTCCACGACACGGCAACCCCAAAAGCTCACAGACTGTATGGTTGTGTCTGTCAGTGATGCCAGACGTGCCTTTAAATGTGAAGCGGTTGAAAAAAGCCTATGAGTCGTCCACCGATTGTGATTCCTTGCGCTCCGGGCACCAACCGAGATCAAGAGGCTGCACTAGCCATAGCTGAAGCAGGCGGAGACCCTCAGATTGTTTTGATCAAAGAACTCAGAACCAAAAAAGCAGCGTTCTCCGATTATGCTGCCGTAGTATTGCCAGGCGGTTTTTCTTACGGTGATGCCTTAGGAGCTGGAGCGAGACTTGCACTTGAAATACGCGCCTGGTTTTGGGATGCATTGAACGAGGTTGCGCATTCAGGGCGGCCAATCCTAGGGATCTGCAATGGGTTTCAAACTCTGGTGAAGTCAGGAATTTTCAATGAACCTTCTGCTCGTCGTTTCACGTTGACAGGCAACGCGAATGGCAGTTTCGAGTGTCGTTGGGTGACTCTCAGAGTGGAAGCATGCAGATCGAGTTGGCTCGAGCCACTGGAAGGGACACTTATACGCTGCCCGGTAGCCCATGGGGAGGGACGTTTCGCGGTGACTGAACCAGAAGTGGTGTCGGAATTGGACGCGACTGGTCAGGTTGCTTTTCGTTACGTGGATTCTGATGCAAACAGAAACAACGATACAAGAGGCCGAAACATCAATGCGGATGGAGTGTATCCCGCCAATCCCAACGGATCTGTTGATGATATCGCCGGGTTGTGCGATCGAACGGGTGTTGTAGTGGGGTTGATGCCTCATCCCGAGGATCACATAGTAGATTGGCAATGTCCATCGGGACTGGAGGAGGGCAAAGGGTTATCCGTGTTTGAAGCTTTGGTGGCCGCGGCACGGTGATCGTACATAACACATATGTCTTCAAGTTTTTCTATGTCTATGAGTGAGACCTTACCCTCTTTCTCTGCGGATACGCTCACCGCTTTTGCCGGTATACCCGCAGAAATGCTCAACGAAGTCGGCAAGCTGGTTTCGTTTCGTCGGGGTAAGGTGCGTGATGTGATCGACTTGGGTGATCGTCTGGTGCTGGTAGCCACAGACCGGCTGTCAGCTTTTGATTGGGTGTTGGGGCTGGTTCCTCACCGTGGGCAGATCCTCAATCAGCTTTCTGCTTGGTGGTTTGAAAAACTCAGTGACATAGTCGCATCACACATTTTGCAGGTTCCTGATGCCAATGTGGCGGTCGTAAAAAAATGTGATCCACTGTTAGTGGAAGTAGTGGTTAGAGGTCGGCTCACAGGGTCAACCTCCACGGCTATTTGGACACGCTACAAATCCGGTGAACGCAACATTTATGGCATCGACTTCCCGGATGGCATGAAAAAAAACGATCTTTTGCCGAGACCGATCGTCACGCCAACCACAAAAGCCACTGAAGGACACGACAAGCCAATATCAGAAGATCGGATAGTCGCGACAGGTTTAGTGGAAGCTGATCTTTGGCATGAAGTCCGCAATATCTCTTTGGCACTGTTCGAACGCGGCCAAAAGATAGCTGGCACAGCCGGTCTGGTATTGGTGGACACCAAATACGAATTCGGAATCGATGTCAACGGACAACTCACTCTAATCGATGAGGTGCATACCCCCGATTCGTCGCGGTACTGGCGACGCAGTACTCTGCAACAACGTCTACAAGCCGGGCTAGAACCCGAAAATCTGGATAAAGAACTAGTACGCCTCGCTTACGCTGCTCAAGGGTACACGGGCCAAGGGCCACCTGAACCTCTCAGTCCGGAACTGGCTACTGAAGCATCGGTGGCTTACAGACGAGTATTCGAAGTATTGACGGGCGAGCAGCTGCAACCGGCTTCATATCCAGCCAATCCTCGAGTGGACGCTGTTTTAAAGGAATTGGTATGCTGATTAATACTGGTTAATGTCGTGTTGAGCGTGCTCTGCTGATTAGTATGTTTTAAAGGAACTGCCATGCTGTTTAATGCTGAGATATCATCTCTTGATGTCGAGCCATCATTTCAGTGTCGAGGTATCATTTCAATGTTGAGATTTTTGCAGTTCGGGCTGACAGTGGAGATTGAAGGTTGGATGAAATGACGTCCGTGCTGGTCGGAGTGGTCATGGGCAGTGATTCTGATTGGCCTACCATGCGCCACTGTTCTGAGGTGTTAACAGATTTCCAGGTAGTTCACGAGTGCAAAGTGGTTTCCGCTCATCGCACTCCTAGGCTGCTCGCTGAATATGCTTCCAGCGCAAAAGATCGGGGGTTGCAGGTGATAGTTGCAGGTGCTGGCGGTGCTGCTCATCTTCCGGGCATGCTGGCTGCACATACGATTGTGCCTGTTGTGGGTGTCCCGGTTATGAGCCACGCACTCAAAGGGGTTGATTCGTTGCTTTCGATAGTGCAAATGCCAGCAGGAGTGCCAGTGGCGACTATGGCTATAGGAAAAGCAGGAGCGGTTAACGCGGGACTGTTCGTGGTGTCTGTGTTGGCTTGTGAAGATCCGTTGCTAGCTGAACGCCTTTCTTCTTACCGGGCTAACCGGGCTGAACAAGTGCAGGCCAGTGAACTTGACTGTTAGCCACCAGCATGTCAGCCGACGGACACAGGCCGTGTCTCGCTAGGGATACTGTAGGGCCGGTGAGGCATGATTTGCTGGTGATGTTCCTATGAGGCCGATAACTCCACCGGCTATGATCGGCATTGTAGGTGCTGGGCAGCTTGGTCGCATGCTGACACAAGTAGCTCACAGGTACGGGTATCAGGTGGCGGTGTTAACCGGTGGTGATAAGCAAACCCCCGCAGGCACGGTAGCCGATATCGAAATAGCAGCAGAATTCGATGATCCCGAAGCTGTTCAACGTTTCGTGGATTGTGTTGATGTGGTCACTTGGGAGTTGGAGAACGTGAGTCTGGACGTGGCTGATGTTGCTATCGCTGCTAGTGTCCCTGTTCGGCCAGGGCCTCGGGTTATAGCTGCTGCTCGTGATCGAGGAGCGGAAAAAAAAGCTATAACCTCTGCCGGTGTGCCAGTAGCACCCTACCGGGAGGTAACCAGCCCATCTGAGCTGGAAGAAGCTGTCATTGCTTTCAATGCACCGGTGATCATTAAAACAGTCCGGGGTGGCTATGATGGCAAATACCAGGTCCGTGTTGCATCCTCGCCTTCTTCAGAGTTTGCCGGTATTTTTGAGAGTTTGGGATCGGACCGGTTGATTGTCGAACAGGAAATGCTTTTTGACAGGGAAGTGTCCGTTGTGGTGGCTCGCGCAGCTGATGGCCTGATAGTGGATCATGGCGTGATGGAGAACGTTCACGTCAACGGCATTCTTGACACAACCATCACACCTGCGGACATTCTCTTACAAGTATCCGCTGAAGCGATCTCTATCGCGGGTAAATTGGCCGACCACCTCGATGTGGTGGGCCTATTGTGTGTTGAGATGTTCGTCGTCGGTTCTGAACTGTTCGTAAACGAAATAGCACCACGTCCGCACAATAGCGGCCACTGCACTATAGAAGCTGCGGTTGCCAGCCAGTTCGAGCAACATCTTCGAGCCATATGTGGCTTACCTTTGGGTGATGGTACATGTCGGCCTGCTGCTATGGCGCAACTTCTCGGCGAGCTTTGGGATACCGGTGAACCGGATTGGATTGAAGTTTTGTCTGATCCCAAGGTTAGTATGCATCTATATGGGAAACGTGAGGCCCGGCAAGGCCGCAAAATGGGTCATCTGACCTGCGTCGACACCACACCGATGCTGGCATTAGAACAAGTTTTAGCGGTTCGAGAGCGACTTTTGTGATGGCTTGTCCATCTAACAGCAATAGCACAACGTGTAAAATCAGAGGAAACAATAGACTGGACTGCATCATAAGACGCTTGAGTAGCCTGAAACGTAGCACAACATGTAAGATCGAAGGAAACAATATACAGTGCTGGCCAAAACCATCTCTGACCAGAAGAGATACATCTTAGAGAAACTGTCACACCCATCGATATATTGAACAGCATGAGCAGATCAGATGGATGTGAGAGGCGTAGTTTTAAGGTACCAGAACACTCAGGCTGGCTCTCTGTGGTCGCTGCCGGACTTCTTCCGGCTGTTTCCGATGATCTGTCAGCCAAGAATTGTTCGGGGACATCCGTTGGCCCGACGATCAGCCGTGTGAAGAACCACAAGCCTCTGCCGCTGAGAAGGGTGGGCTACACCCACCGGTACAGGCACTTGGTATTCGACCACCAGATCGCTTTCCTGGTCCGCCGCATAGAAGACCAAACGCTGTCTTACAAAGAGTTGATTGCCGACGGGCCGCGGGCTAAGAGGGATAGGGTAACGACGTGAAACTGGAGGACTGGCCAGACATCAAGCCGCTGGACATGGATTTGAAAGAGGCTGTGAAGAAGCTGTTGAAAGTACCTCCTGAAGCTGTAGAGACAGCCGATCTGAAATCTGGGGGCCAATCGTGCAGTTGAGTTTGCTTGAAGTACCCAGTGACCTTGCCGAGCACCAAGACTATTACCGCCAACAGCTTGTGACGTACATCGGGAACAAGCGCCAATTACTAGAACCAATATCGGAAGCACTGAAAACTGTCCAGGTAGCTACGAGGAAGGACAGGCTTCAGCTTTTCGATGGCTTTGCTGGATCGGGGATTGTCTCGCGACTCTTCAAATCATACGCGTCGCGTGTTGTATCCAATGACTTGGAACCTTATGCGAGGGTGACTGCAAACTGTTTTCTCGCCAACCGCTCGCAGGTCGATACAGACGCCTTGGAATACATTGTAGATACAGCCAACCGAGAAGTCAATGTATCTCCGTCGGAACGCAGCGGCTTCATTGAGCGGCTGTACGCTCCTGCAGATGACTTGAACATACAACGTGGCGAGCGTGTCTTCTACACCAGGGACAATGCCCGACGGCTGGACTGGTTCCGCAAGTTCATAGACCAGCAGGATTCGAGCTTCCACGATCTGCTGCTAGGCCCGCTGCTATCGTCAGCATCGGTTCACGCCAACACAGCCGGAGTGTTCAAAGGGTTTTATAAGGATAAGCACACCGGCATAGGCAAGTTCGGAGGATCTGGCGCAGATGCCTTGACCCGTATAAAGGGACAGATCAGACTTCAAGCACCTGTGCTGAGCAGGTTCGAGACAGAAGTGGAAGTCCACCAACGGGACACTAACAAGTTGATATCAGATATCGGAGACTTTGATCTGGCATATTTCGATCCGCCGTACAATCAGCACCCGTATGGGTCCAACTACTTCATGCTGAACCTGCTCGTTGACTATAGAGAGCCGGATGATGTATCACCAGTGTCTGGCATACCTACTGACTGGAACAGATCGCTCTACAACAAGAAGCGGTATGCCTTCGACCAACTGTCAGATGCCGTGATGAGAGTAGACGCCAAGTATGTGCTCATTTCGTTCAACGACGAGGGTTTCGTAAGCATGCGCCAACTCAGAGGCTTGCTGGTAAAGATCGGCAATGTGGAAGAGCGGAAGATCCGGTACAACACGTTTAGGGGGAGCAGGAATCTAAGGTCGCGCAGCATCCATGTGAACGAGCACCTGTTTCTGGTGAGAAAGTTTTAACATGGCCAGGAAGCACGACCTTAGAGCACAGCGCGCTGGAACTGTTATCAACATGACATCCAAGAAGCAGGAGTCCGACTCGGGCAGGGCACTGGCAGAGGTAGTGGAGCGGATCACCGACGTGTTTGATGTCGAGTTGGAACACACAGCACAGTGGAAGCTGTCGGACATAGTATCATCGCTGCGTCGCGATTTTAGAGATGTCGAATTCCATTATCATTTCGAGACTTCTACCATGAAGCCCGACGGCGGCATACTGTCTATGCTGGACGATCAGGGGACGGCCAGACCTATACTCATCACCGAGGTCAAGAACCAGGGAACTAACGATTTGCGGCAGGCTGAGGGCAAGCCGAAGCAGGCGAAGGGCAATGCCATAGAGCGATTGGGAAAGAACGTCATCGGATTCAGGACAGCGATGATGAGCGAGGCGATAGTGCCGTTCGTCTGCTTCGGCTACGGCTGCGACTTCACTGACGACAGCAGCATCTTGGATAGGATGTCCACGATAGCCATGTTCGGCCCGCTCAACATGGTGAACGTCGTGAACCAGGGAGAGTCGAGATCGTTCAACCGCGGTAGCTTCTTCTTTCGGGAGGACAAGTGGGCGGTCGATGAAATGGTTGAGATCATGTATGAAGTTGCATCACGGGCTATTCACTACTATTTCGCCTGCTACGGCGAGGCAGCGTTCCATGATTAGCACTACTTATAGCTTCCAAATCAAGGGCGTATGTGTGGTAGGAGAGCGTGTGGCCTGGAAGCGAATTTCCAGGGGAGTTCGGCGGGCCCATGGCACGATACGGAAGGTTGAAGAGTAATGTGCGGGGTTGTAGCAGTTCATGCTCCCGGCAGACAAGCCGCCCGGATCGCATTCTTTGCCTTACATACACAGCAGCACAGAGGCCAGGAGGCAGCTGGGATTGTCAGTACTGGCCGCGGCGTGGCACACCTGCATCGCGGTATGGGTCTGGTCGGGTCGGTCTTCGATGAGGATGTTCTTTCAGCATTGAAAGGGGAGATCGCCATTGGTCACAACCGTTACAGCACCACCGGTGAGTCCTCTTTGAGGAATATCCAACCCCATGTGATTGAAACCATAGACGGACCGTTGGCGGTAGCACATAACGGCAACCTTGTCAACTATGCGCAGCTCCGTCGTAATCTATTGGAAAATGGGGTGGGATTGCGCACATCTTCTGACACCGAGGTGATGCTTCAACTTTTGGTGACCGCACCAGGAGATTTGATGAGCCGTATTCGATTCATGATGTCAAAAGTTCAAGGTTCTTATGCTCTGGTTATCCTTACCGGCGACTCTTTGTACGGGGTGCGTGATCCTTGGGGATTTCGCCCTCTGGTGATAGGAAGTTTGGGCAACGGACACTTATTGACTTCTGAGTCTTGCGCATTGTCGGTCACTGGCGCGAGTTTCGTGGACGAGGTTAATCCTGGGGAGATAGTACGGATCAGTGGAGATGGCTTGCTCAGAGAGCAAGCCTCCAAGCCTAAGAGGCCTTCCTTCTGCACTTTCGAGCAAATATATTTCTCCCGTCCCGACACTTATCATAACAATTCGCTTGTGCACGTCACCCGACAACGACTTGGCCGCAAGCTAGCAGAAGAAGCACCTGTTGAGGCCGACCTTGTGTTGCCAGTCCCAGATTCCGGCAACCCGCAAGCGGTTGGGTATGCTCAAGAATCCGGTTTACCCTATATGGAGGGTTTAATCAAAAATCGTTATGTGGGACGCACTTTCATTCAACCCACCCAAGAGCTACGCACCGCGGGTATTGCCATGAAGTTCAATCCTTTGTACGACAATCTGGTGGGCAAGAAAGTGGTTATGGTCGATGATTCCATAGTGCGGGGCAATACGGCGGTTAGTTTGATAAAAATGTTGAGGAATGCCGGTGTGGCCGAGATTCATGTGCGAGTGGCTTGTCCACCCATTACGGCACCTTGTTTCATGGGTGTGGACATACCCGACAAAAAGGAGTTGATAGCTTTTGACCGGTCGATTTCAGAGGTTCGCGACTATATCGATGCCGATTCATTGGCTTACTTGTCAATTGAGGGCATGATGGAAGCGCTGGAGTCTGAGAATGGTTACTGTAACGCGTGTTTCACTGGTGTGTATCCTTTCCAGTCAGACCATTTTGTGCAGCTCCGACTTGGTTCTGGTAAGCAGCTTGCTTCGGTTTGGGGCGAATGATCAGCTAAAGGACGCGGTGGTTTCTGTGAGTTGTGTTTTGGTTGTGGGTAATGGTGGTCGTGAGCACGCTTTGGCTTGGACGTTGGGCCGTTCACCGCACGTGAAACGTTTGCTGGTTGCACCGGGAAATGGAGGCACCGACCTTTGGGAGCGAACAGAGAATTTTCCGGTCTCATCAGATGACATCTCCGGGCTGGTCGGTCTTTGCCGTGACGAGGCGGTTGATCTGGTAGTCGTAGGGCCTGAAGTTCCTCTGGCAAATGGTATTGTGGACGCATTGAATGCGGCTTCGATGTCTGCTTTCGGCCCTAGGACTTCTTGTGCTCAGCTTGAGGCTTCTAAGGCTTTCTGCAAGCAGTTCCTTATGAGGAATCAGATTCCTACGGCTGATGCTCGAGTATTTCGCGATCCTAACGCTGCTGTGGATCACATAGATTCGCTTCAAGACGTACCTGTGGTCAAAGCTTCCGGTCTGGCAGCGGGTAAAGGTGTGGTGGTGCCTGCAACCAAAGACGAAGCTAAGGAAGCTGTGAAAATCATGATGGTCGACAGGCAGTTCGGTGTTGCCGGCGACGAGATTTTGGTTGAGGAGTGTCTCACCGGACGCGAAGTGTCGGTGCTGGCGTTCTGTGATGGCGAAGATTTTGTGGTATTACCACCGGCTCAAGATTACAAACGCCTTCAAGATGGAGATGTCGGTCTCAATACAGGCGGGATGGGTTCTATAGTTCCCGCGGCTGGAGTCGACGAAAGCCTGATAGACGACCAGCTGATGAAACGAATTGAAGATACGATCATAACTCCCACTTTGGATGCTTTCCGGAAAGTGGGAATGCCCTACAGGGGGCTGCTTTACGCTGGTATCATGATCACAGATGAAGGACCGAAAGTGCTTGAGTTCAATTGTCGGTTCGGTGATCCTGAAACCCAAGCAGTGATTAGACTGCTGCGTAGTGATTTGTTTGAAATTCTGCATTCTTGCGCGACGGGATCGCTGACCGAGGTTGACATTGAATGGTCATCCGAAGCGTCAGTGGCGGTGGTTGTAGCCTCCGAAGGCTACCCGGTTGAGAGTTCTGATTCTGTTCCTATTGCTGGTATCGATGCTGCCGTTGAGGAGGGCTGTGTGATTTTTCATGCAGGCACCAAACTAGACGATGGGGTGATATACACCAACGGAGGCCGGGTTTTAGCGGTGACCGCTGTCGGCTCTGATTTAACCACTGCTGCTGATCACGCTCATAGAGGTGTTTCCCATATCGGCTTCAAAGGTGCTCGACATCGAGCCGATATCGGACGCACAATCGGTGGGATGGCAGTGTGAACTCATGAACATGGCAAGTTGAATATGGCAAGTACGACCAGTGGAGTAGCTGCCGATAAGTATCGGGCAGCGGGTGTGGACATCGATGCGGGAAACCACGCGGTCAACCTGTTGGCAGAGTCGGTGTCTTCCGCACGCACGCCGGAAGTGCTGTCGAAGACTGGCAGTTTCGCTGGCCTTTATTCTGCGGCTGGCTTGAACGCGGAGTCGGTGTTGGTGGCTTCCACAGACGGCGTGGGCACAAAGGCGGCGTTGGCTGCCCAGCATGGGCGTTGGCGGCAGATAGGCGTGGACCTGGTCAATCATTGTGTGGGTGACGTGATAGTGCATGGAGCACGTCCACTGTTTTTTCTTGACTATGTCGCTATGGGTCAACTGGTACCTGAGGTTGTGGCAGAAGTTGTGGCTGGCATCGCTGAGGCGTGTAGGGCTGCGGAATGCGCACTGCTGGGGGGTGAAACAGCGGAAATGCCCGGCGTGTATTCGCAAGGATCGGTCGATGTGGTGGGAACCGTAGTCGGAGTAGCACAAAAAGAGCAACTATTGCCTCGAACTGACGCGATCAGAGTTGGTGACCTGCTAGTGGGGGTGGCTAGTTCGGGGCCGCACACCAATGGCTACTCGCTTATTCGAGCGTCGCTTCAAAAACATCTTGATACTGGCAGAATAAACAAAGTCACCTACCAGGCTCTGGTTGATGACGTACTAACCCCTCATCGCAGTTACCTGCCTTTTGTTGCGAAGTTGTCTGAAATCGGCGTGGAGCCTAAAGCATTGGCTCACATAACCGGCGGCGGTTTTTTCGATAATCTACCTCGGGTTCTGCCTCCTCACCTTGGAGTTCAAATCGAGCTTGGCTCCTGGCCAGTACCCGAACTGTTCACCACTCTGGTGAACATGGCTGAGTTAGACGAACTGGAAGCTTTCAGAGTGTGGAACATGGGGGTAGGGTTGGTAGTGGTAGTCGATCAGACAGCAGCCGAAGCTTTAATGGAATCCGATGTTTTAGCAGGAGAAGAACTCAACATAATCGGAGCTGTTGTCAACAGGGGTGACAGCACCGGGCCGGAAAGCGTTCACTTCAAGCTGAACAACTGAGGTTTCAGTGATGACAGGCCGATTAGTGGTGTTAGCTTCAGGCACCGGAACAAACCTCGGAGCTGTCATCGATGCTGTCGAAGCAGGACGCCTCGACGCCGAAGTGGCGGCAGTGTTCATCAACCGCAAAGAAGCGAAAGCCCGACTGCGTGCAGAGAAGGTGGGCATCCCCGTGCAATGCTGGTTGCTGTCACGCTATCACCGTCTTCCGGCCACAGTAGAGGACAGCCATGCCATAGCAGGCGATAGAGACGATGGCACAGCCGGTGGCACGGCAGCGAAGTACAATCGGATAGGCCCATGGTTTGAGGATACTAGACGACATCGCTACGATGCTGATCTGGCAGAAGCAGTGGCAGGCTTCCAGCCTGATCTGGTGGTGCTAGCAGGTTGGATGCACTTACTTTCACCAGCTTTCTTAGACCGTTTCCCGAAGCAAGTCATCAACCTTCACCCTGCTCTGCCTGGCGAATTTCCTGGCAGTTCAGCCATAGTTGACGCTTGGGAAGCTTTTCGAGCGGGACATATCACAAGCACGGGAGTTATGATCCACTACGTAACCGATATCGGTGTCGATAGCGGCCCGGTCATCACATCAAAGGAAATACCCATACAGCCTGACGATACTCTTGACAAGCTCACTCAGAAGATACATCAGGTCGAACACGAGCTTATCGTCACCACGATAGCCCAACTGCTAACACGAAAGAATAGCTGAGTAATACAGTCTAACAGCCTGTATCGGCGACTGAGACAGTAGCATAACACTGTTTCGAACAAAAGGTGGGAATACAACAAAAGGATCACCTTATATGACGCAACCAGATGCGAGAGATCACCTGATAACAATCGCGCTATCGGTCTTTTTGGGTGGGTTCGGTGTTGACAGGTTCTATTTGGGCTATATCAAGTCGGGTATCGTCAAACTGCTGCTAGGTTTTTTCACTGCTTTTTTAGTTTTCTTCTTCATATTCCTGGCAATCCTGGAAATAATATCCAACTCTACCAGCATAGAATTATTGACGTTGATCGGCGTTTTTATATTAGCCGTGCTTTTACCCGTGGTCATTTGGTGGATAGCGGATATTGTCCGTATCATCACTCAAAGGCTGCAACCCAAAGACTGCGGTTACAAGGATACGATAAGCTTCATCTGAACAACGCCCCGCACTTTGGAGCAAGCATGTTGACACGTGTGAAGCAGCTACGTTTACCCCTACAGCTGACATTACGACCTAGCTTGATACGCGAACGCCATTGAACATTGAAGTTATCAACCCGAATATATAGTCCCCTTGTCATATTGGGCCAAAACCTTGGAACTCCGAGACAAAAGGTTTCGAATTCATGCCTCTTATGCGTGAATGCGACAATGGAGGACCTGCAAAACTAAGCCTCAAAACCGAATTCACAGTTTCATTGGACGATCAGGGGCGATATCTCACGGTCTAACAATCAGCATATGGACTATGGATCATTCTAAGCAAAAAATCACAGCCGGTGTTGCGTATTGAATACACTCGAGACGCGGCCAGATATGACAGACTTCCTAGCTCATGCATATTTTCATGCTGAGTCGTCCAGGCTCGGTTGGATTTATGGAACAGCCGGACTGCCAGTACCACGAATAGACAAGATACATTTTCCTTTAGGTGGACGCCGCTTTAGGCCGACAGTCGAAGAATTTGAAAAATTTTTGAACAGTGAAAAACTTTTTGTTGACTGACTCCCTGGGTGGAAACAGAAGCTAAATGAATCCCTCCGAGGTTGGGAGACAATTCAGGCTAAAGCCACTGTGAGACGGCACCCCAAAGCCGTGGTAAAACAGTTGAACAACATGGGATGCAAAGTCACTCCTCCTGATTAGTCGTAGGCCAAACAGCTTGCGATCAGTCTAACCGACAACGTTGCTGAAAGGGGTCGTCTCCAGCGTCAGAAGGGCCGTAGGTCAAGATGACCGGGAACTAGCCGACAGATCTCTTCCAAAGCATGAGAAACCAACCACTGAACGAATCAGATCAGAACCCCTGTCACAAGATCCAAAAAACATACAATCCACAATATTCATTACGAGTGCCCGTTGAAGCGGTTGTTGTGCTACTAGTGCTCGGCGTTTGGTAGAAGTTCGACTACCAGTTAGTAGTATGCAGTTGTTTTATATGGTTATTGCGATCCTCGGTTGTTGAAACAATTAGCGGGTCAAAAGCTCGTAACGGCCGTAAACAGCCCTCGGTTGTTGAAACAGTTGGCGGGTCAAAAGCTCGTAACGGCCGTAAACAGCGGATTCCGAGAAAAACCGTTGAGCGTATTCACGACCCTTTTGCCCCATAGCTTCCCGCAGAAGATGATCATCGAACAAACGCCTCAAAGCGGCCTGAAAATCTGCTATGCCCGTGTACCAGAGACCCGCTGAGGAGTTCCGGCAATGCTCCAAAAGAGGCTGGCACCACCCGTTTACTATAACCGGGGTACCCACTAGCATCGCTTCGATCAGAACAATGGAAAAAGATTCCCGCGGGGAGGGATTGATGAGCATATCCGCGGCTGCAAGCAACCCGAATTTGTGTTCATGGGGAACGGGCCCCAGCATGGTTACGTGTGAAGGCAGTTCAGGCTTATAAGCCACCGGCCCGGCAAGCACTAGGCGTCCTTTATCGGTGCGGCATCGAAACTCGGAGAAGCGTTGTAATATTTCGTTTGTTCCTTTGCCAGGGTCAACGCGTCCCAACACCAAAGCAAACGGTTCGTCGTTCAACCCTAAAGCTTCACAAGCTGCTAGCGGATCAACCGGACCTGATATTTCAACGGGAAGACCCAGCACGACTTGCGGCGTGTTCAAAGTGGACGTGAAACGCTCAAGGATCAGTTCTTGTTCTGCTCTGGTGTGATGCGCCAAAGCGTCTGCGGCTGCAAAGACATTCTTGAAAACGGGTAACGCTAGGGGCGGTTCATCATGACAAGCAGCATGCAGCACAGTCGGCACCTGAACGTGAGCAATACTGCGCACTGTTGGTTGATACAAATACGGATAAAAAGCTAGAATACCCTCATCCACCGAAGCGACTGCTTGCAGAAGGCTGGGACTGTCAGGGCCTTGACGATCGATCCAATCCAAAGCCGTTGCTTCATCAATTGTCGAAGCGTTTGGCAGTATTCGCTTGCTGAAATCATCGAAATCACTACTTCTCAACGTTTTAACCGGGCAGCGTAACACTTTGACTCCTTCTTCGATAGACGTGCCAGGCTCAAAAGAGTCCGCCCATGTTAGATGCGATCTTGCGCACGAAGTGATGACACGCACATCCCATCCACCCCGAGACAGCATATTGGCTAATGATCTAGCCCCCTGCTCTGCCCCGCCTAACACATCCGCCCCGTAACGTGGGGTTACAAAAGTGATTCTACGTGTTTGCATGGTTGAAACGATGGTTAGGTTGATGTGTTGCAGCGTAGGGTTGCGAAAGTGATTTTAAGGGGTTGCATTATCGTGCACGATTGCGGATGCGCTGCACGAGCACCTTGAAAGCCTTTGTGCTGAACGCTTGGAACCAGCGTCGTGGAGATCGTGTCAAAATAGCCAACTCTTCACGTGCTTTTTGCAGTTCTTGCGAGTGCCTGCTTTCACCACCGACCACGTAATGACTACTGGCCACACGTTGAGCGTCGCCAACAGGCAGAAGAACAGGACGGTTTGACAACCGTTTTATGACTTCAGCATGTGTTTCTTCCCAAGTTTGCTGGTCGTGGACTGTGTCGGCGTTACCGGAATCCAAGCGTCGGTATAGTGCCGTAATCTCAGGGGTGGAAGTCACGCCCACCAGCATGGCAAGACGCATCAGGAACTCCCAATCCTCAAACACCGGTAATGCCTCATCGAAGCGCACATTGAAACGTTCCACAGCGAGCCGTGGTACCGCTATGGAACAGATTGGAGTGTCGTTCATGCTCATATGGGCTAGCAGATCGAACGAACCAGCGAAAGGTTTCTCAACATCACCTACAGCGCGAACTGGTTGTCCGCTTCCTTCGGTTGTCCAGTTTTGAGATTCCACCACGGCTCTGATAATGGTTCCGGGTGCATTGCCTGCAGTTTTCGCAAAAACCGATAGCCATTGCGGCTTGGCGAGATCATCATCGTCCAAGAAGCAAACATAATCGCCATCGGCAGCGTCTAAGCCCACGTTAAGCGGGCGGGCACGACCACCACCCTGCACATGCAAAACTCGTGTCTTGCCCGGTGTGTTGTTTATTGGAGTTCCGCTGCTGTTTTTTGTTTTGCTTGTATTTTGCGGGCTGGCATTGCTATCTTCGCTGATACCTGCACTTGCAGCGAACTCGGCTGACACCGTCTCAAACGCTGCTAAGCTGCCATGCACGACGATGATCAGTTCATACTGCTGGTAGGTTTGGGCGTGCACCGAAGTTACAGCTTCACGCAGAGATTTCGGCCTGTTCCCTTGAGTTCGAACTATCACAGAAAACGAAGGATTCGCAGGTGTTTGTGGCACCACTGCCGCAACACCGTGTGCCTTCAGCAGTGCATCTAACGGGTGGTTGGTCACGGCGAATGGTTTGTCATAGCAGTCGAGTTGGTCGTCCGACCGATAGTACTCTTCTAGGCTCGGTGGTCGGTCACAGGGAATGGTTCGTCATAATAGTCGCAGACGCCTTGCGATCCTTACGATTACGCTGCGAACGAGGCGATCGTACTCGTTTACTATGATTGCCTGCTCTTCGAGTTGATTTTCAAGTTCTTGAATGCGATCCTCTAAAATTTCGTTGCGGGGTGCGAGTCCTATCAGATGATCTCTTAGACGTAGAACCTCATGTCGCAGCACTTCGAGGCTGTCACTGTTTATCGGGTCTTCTCTGTGCTGATGTTCGTTGTTTACGTTGCCATTGCTTACGCCTAACAGGTCATTCAAAATTTCAGGGCTGCTGATGTTCAGCGGGGTGCTTCTGGCTGCGGGGTCTCTTCGATGTTTTGTTCGGTCTTTTGCATTGCCTGCAATTCCAGGGTTGTTGCTGTCGTTTGTAGTCAAAATGTCTTCAGTTTCCAGTGTAAGCTTTTCTAGTGGTTGGAGCAGTACGATGAGTTATCTGCATGGTTGGTGGGTCTGCATCGCAACGTCGAATATTCTAGTTTCTAGCGGTCAAGACAGTATCTTCAGTTTGTGCTGTGTATTCCTGGTATTCGTCCATTACTGCACTGGGGTCTCCAACTTTGCGTAGACGTCCGTGGTCCAGCCAGCCAGCGGTGTCACACAGCTGACGTATCAAACTCGCACTGTGAGACACGAGCAGCAGAGTGGCTCCTGACTCCCTGAGTTTGTTCATCTGTTCCAAACATTTCTGCTGGAACTTTTCATCGCCCACGGCTACCACCTCATCCACTAGCAGAATCTGTGGTGAAACGTTCACTGCAACCGCAAAACCCAAACGCACGTACATGCCGCTCGAATAGATTTTCACTGGCGCATCGATATAGTCGCCTATGCCGCTGAACTCAATGATCTCATCCATTGCTTGCGACATGTAACGCCGACTCAAACCCAGCATCGCCCCATTGAGGTAGACGTTTTCCCGCCCGGTGAGGTCAGGATGGAAACCGGAGCCCAACTCCAACAAAGCCGATAGTCGTCCCTTAGTGCGGATCACGCCACTAGTCGGGCGGTGAATACCGGCGATAAGACGCAGCAAAGTGGATTTGCCGCTGCCGTTATGACCGGTCAACCCGAAAAAAGTGCCTGCTTCAATGTTTAAGGATATGTCTCGCAGCACCCAGAAGTCACGCTTTTGACGTCGTCCCAATCGTAGTACGGCTTCTTTGATCGAGCTTGGCGGGTTGAACTCGAGGCGGAAACGTTTTGAGATGTTGTCAACGACTATGGCTGGTTCCATTGTGATTCTTTACGGTTCTTCGCTGATTTGCATGGAGCGGCGTCTGAAGTACATTAAACCTACCGCAAACGCGGCGCCAGCCCAAGCTGATGAAGTGATCATATCATAGATCGATGGTGTGTTCAGAAAGTAGACGGCATCGTGGGAAATACCCACGATAGTAGTAATGGGGTTAAGGTTCATCAGTGCCTTGACAGGTAGCCCGTAAGCTTCTTCGGGCACCATATCGGGAACGAAAACTATGGGCACCAGAAAAAAAGCGATGTTGAGAAGTATTCCCATCAGGTATTCGATATCCCGGTAACGTGCGTTGAAGATCGATACCACGAAACCGATTCCAAGCCCGAACATGGCGGCCAACACAAGTGCCCAGAGCAGATAAACGAATGTCCAGGAGATGTTGCCAAGGATTATCATAATCGCGGCTAATACCAGTATTTCGAGCAGGCTCTGTAAAAACACTGAGACAGCACCGCCTAAAATAGCGGTTTCGGTGGGGAAGTAGACTTTCTTACGTAGTTCGTTCACGCCTTTGAGCCATTGCATGGATCCCGTGACTACCGCCGTGAACAGGTTCCAGATCACCAAACCGCTAAACAGGTAGAGGGCAAAGGATTCCGCTTTGCAGGGTTCCGTTTTGCAGTTGAGTATTTCGGGTGGAGCAGCCCGGTATATCACGCCGAATACTAGAGAATAGATGAGTACTGTCGATAATGGCCTGATAAGCGACCAGAGCCAACCTAGAATGCTGCGTTTGTATAGAGTTTTTGTTTCGCGTTTGGCAAAGTTGACGATCAGTGTCACAGAAGTGCGCACAGCAGGCGTTAATTTTGCACTTATATCAGCCATTTGGATATGAAACCTCTGTCAGTCATACAGATATGATAAATGCATCCATCTTCACCGGCACGCTCATCGTCTGCAAGTATCCAACATTATGTCAATCCGCGGTTGAAACCGTGGCTGCTATCCGAGGGTGCGCTCATCGTCTGCATGTATCCAACATTATGTGCTTGTTGTCAGCAGCATGAACCATTATTGAATATCCTTCACTTTGCTAGAAACCTCACCTTGTGTGTCTTCGATGAAGCGTATCTCACGTGTTGCCAGTGTTCATAGTTGGTCAGCATTAGAACTCTCATTTGTGCATCTTCGATGAAGCTTATGGTAGCCTAGCTTTCGTGACAGCATCAGACCATGACATGGCATCATCAAATGACATTCCAGCATCGGACCATGACATTATCCGAGTAAGAGCTGAGATTGAAGCCGAAGCCGAGGCTCTAAGGCGTGAAGACCCTGACTTGGCTGGGTTTGAACGTGAAATCGAACGAACCTGGGCTGATATAGCTCCGATAGGTGCTACCGGTGACCCCCGCGAATTATTGCTTGATCGAGCGGAACGACTTTCCGTGATAGATGCGAACGTTCCAGTGGGATCACGCAGAGGGATCAAACAAATCAAGTTGCTGATACGTAAAGCCATTTACTGGTACATACGCTACGTGACCGACGCGTTCAACGTTTTTACTGGTGTGCTTGTGCGGCTTCTCCGAAACATCGATGAACGTCTCGTTGTAGTAGAAGACGCCCTCCGCCTTGATGACGCGGACTTGCTGGATTTTTCCGCCGAGGTCTCGCCGGAAACTGCTGATCAGGTGGCCAGGATTATTTGTGAGAAACCTAGCCCCGGCCTGTGTTTGGTGCTTTCATGCGGCGAAGGCACGATAGTTGACGCCATCCAACGTCAAGGAGGCAAAGTGTACGGCATCGAGCACGACCCACAACGGATAATGCCGGGAGTGCAAAAAGGTCTTGACCTGCGAGTATGCGACGCCGCAAGGCATTTACGAAAGTTGGCGGATAATCAACTTGCTGCTCTGGTATTCGCAGGGGTGGTGGAGTCTCTACCGCTGTCATCTTTATGGAGCATGGTCGTAGAAGCAAAGCGTGTACTCAAACCAGATGGTAGGGTCGTGGTTGCAGTAGCCGATCCTGGCAGCCGTGGCGTTGTTGAAGCCGATATACGCTCAGGCCGTGGTATAGCTCAGCCGACATGGCAACATCTTTTGAAGCGAGCAGACTTTTCAGCTCAGCTGTTCGCTGCTCCGGGGCCAAGGATTTCACAAATAGTCGTAGCCGAACTTGCAACTGAAACCCATGTCACCCACGCCGACAGTTGAACACTGCGCCTCTTTTTTGCGTTAAGCTCAGCAGGCGCATGCTGAAACGACGCACGCTGAATGTCGATAGTTGAACACTGCGCCTCTTTTTTGCGTTTGCTTGCAGTATGGGCGGTGTAATGTGTGACTTGTCTCCCTTGATCCATCATTTCACCGCGGTTTTGGCTGGTCGTGATGCGGTGAGTAGGCATACACTGGCGGTGGATGCGTTGCTGCGTGAAATGGGCTGTCGCACTAGAATATTCGCTGAACACATACACCCCGACATGCGGGGCAAAGCCACTGATTTTCGTGAACACCCCGAACATCTAGGCCCCGACCTGCTCTTATATCAAATGTCCACAGGTTCTCCGGTGGCCGAATATTTGCTTACCCGTTCTGAGCCTATTGTGTTGAACTATCACAACATCACTCCAGCACACGTGTTCGACCCGTGGGAACCTCAGGTTGCCGTTGTATTGACACAGGCTCGCAGGCAGCTGAGGGAGCTTACACGCCGAGCGCAGGCAGCTATAGCGGTTAGTGATTACAACGCTCAAGAATTGCGTGTGCTCGGTCTTGCTGATGTTGTGGTGGTGCCGGTGTTGTGGGGCAGCCCCGAAGCCGCCGTTCGAAGTGGTTCATCTGAGCTGCTGGGTCTAACGGTATCGTCCGATGGCCAGTCGCCACTCAGAATGCTTTTTGTCGGACGTATCGCACCCAACAAACGTCACGAGGACCTTATCTCTGCTCTGGCCTTGCTGAAGAGGTGGCATCCGCTGGCGCAGCTGGTGTTTGTGGGGGCTTCCTCTTCCCCGAATTATGAGAGTCATTTGAAAACTTTCGCTCATAAGCTTGGCGTGTTCGATTCGGTCAGGTTCGCAGGGTCGGTTTCCACAGATGAACTGAATGAGCATTATGCAGATGCTTCGGTGTACGTGTCAGCTTCCACGCACGAAGGTTTTTGTGTGCCGCTTTTGGAGGCGATGAGTGTGGGGCTGCCAGTGGTTGCGGTTGCTGCGGCTGCGGTCCCTGAAACAACAGCAGATGCGGCTGTGTTGTTGGACAGCGGTAAACCCCTTGAGATCGCGTTGGCTGTCAATCGTTTGCATGTCGATGAATCTTTACGAACACGATTGGTAAAGCGAGGTTTTCAGCGTTTCAGGTTGTTTGAAGAGACTGTTGTAAAACAGCAGATGCGGAACGCTCTCGAATGCCTACTGGAAGTTCATGTCAGGCAAAAGGGTTAGTTGGTTTTATGGCTGAAGATCACTACTCTTCAACCGCAGAACATGCCCTTGAGGAGTGCATACTACCTTTTCACGGCGGCAAAAGTTCCACTGCTCCGCAAGCACACCCTTGTAAGCGCGTACTACCTTGTGAAGGTATGTTGCGGTGAAGCGCGGATCGCGTTGAATGCATGTTAGTTCGTTGAGGAGAGCGTAATGCCCACTCTGGTGGACTTGCTGGTTTGTGAACTACGTGAGCATGATGCCACAAGCACGCATACTTTATTGTTGCGCGACCTGCTGGTGAAGATGGGTGCTGAAGTGCGTTTGGTCGTGGAACGCAAAATCGATCACGTGTCTGATCACGCATATTGTCACGCACAGGATATTGTTTTGACAGATCGTTGGCGTAGCAATGCAGACCTCACGATTCTACAGCATTCAACAGGTTCGGAACTCGCCGAACGTGTAATTGGAAATCGTCTTCCCATAGTGCTCAACTACCACAACATCACCCCTCCGGAGCTTTTTGAGGCATGGCAACCTGAACTGGTAACCGGACTGGTGAGCGGGCAACGACAACTACACTACTTGGCACCTTTGACACTTCTCGGGATTGCCGATACCCATTTCAACAGTCGTGACATGATAGAAGCAGGCATGACGAACGTGGTTGTGGTACCCGTGTTACGAAATCTCAAACTAATCGATCCGCAGTTGTTTCCTGCGAGCGGAGCTCAAACCGAAGCCGCTGACAGTGCAACGGAAACGCTGCTTTTTGTTGGACGTCTCGTTCCCAACAAATGTTTTCATGATCTCATATTGGCTTTGAGCGTGCTAATCCGTTATCGACCTAAAGCTCGTCTCGTGTTAATAGGACGGGAGGTTCTGGTTGACTACAAGTCGAGGCTTGAAGCATTGGCAGAAAGACTGGGTGTCAGAGATCGGGTACTGTTCGCTGGTGAGGTGAGCGATCAGAAGCTTGCAGCTTGGTATGAGCGGGCTGATGTGTTCGTGTGTCTGTCAGAACATGAAGGCTTTTGTGTGCCGCTAGTTGAAGCGATGGCCTACGGTGTGCCGGTGGTGGCCTATGATGCTGCAGCGGTTGCCGAGACGGTCCAAGATGCTGGCGTAGTTCTCAACGACAAGAGACCAACTACGGTTGCTACCGCTGTTGAACGGGTTTTAAGTGATCAGAGTTTGCGTGACTTGCTGTGTGATCGAGGGATAAGGCGAGCAAATCAGCTTGACGTCAATGTCACTAGTCAGCGGATGCGCCGAGCATTGGCTGGTTTTGTGGACTAGTCGTGTGTTTCTTCAGCTCTCCAACTGGGTCTATACCCAAGGGTTTACTACTTTGATGCCCATATCCCGGTTCTGGGCGCATAAGCTCGGATATCACATTGGTGTCAAGCACAAACATCAGCTGCTCCTCAACTGAAATCGGGAGGTTCACGCATTGATCCACGCTGTGGGAGTTCTAGATCGACACCTCCTGTGGGAGCGAAACAGTTACGAATGAATCTGGCGAGGTCTTGAGGTTCGGTGTCAGCATTAACCGACTCACGTAAAATGATCCGCACCTCTTCCTCCATCGAACGGCCATGTTCCGCGGCTCGCAAACGAAGCCGTTTCTTTACGTCCTCGTCAAGGTTGCGGATCGTAATATTAGCCACTATCACGCCTCCGATTCAAATCAACCATAAATATAATATAGAGACTACCAAACGATTGCAGTGCTAGCAACTGCCTATCAAGCCCTGCCCGTAAGAACCAAGTGAGAGCGATGCGGATGCGCCCACCCACACCAGATGGGAATTGTAGTTTTATGTTGACTGATTGGGTGGGCTGAGTTCAATCGTGTA
>JAPPJC010000038.1 GCA_028820455.1 Acidimicrobiaceae bacterium | reverse complement strand
GCTTTCAATACCCTCATAACGCAGTTACTGATACCCTCATAGCGCGATTTCCAGTGGGCCATCCCTCTCAACAATGGGATTCAAGCGGTACAAAGCTTTCAAGGATACAGCACAGTTAGTCGTGGTCGAATTGAAGAGTGGATATGCATCCTTTAATGGCTTCGAACAGCTTGTTCAAGGTCTTCAAGTGCTGCACGAATATTTCAAAGACGGCGATCTAACCGTTCACCCACGAGCCTACTCTGTGGCTGGCAGAGGACTGGACAAGCATGCATTCTCACTTCGAGACACACTCGCCGACTTGAGGTTCGGATCCCAGAGAAGTTGGATTGGAGACTCTCCGGTGTGGTGATATCTTAGATTCTTAAAGCGGTCTAACAGACATATCGGCTGACTGACAATAAAACTGAGAAGTATGATGCTAACGAAGATAACGAAGGCCGAAAGAGTCGAACTTGCTGAAGATATAGACACAATCGTAGCTTATCTGGAAGCGGCGGTAGCGGAACTTGCCGACAAAATCCACGACACATGCCGTGTGGGCAACAACCGAAAGCGTGCTACAATCTCAAGGACCGAAAGAATGCTTACCGGCGTTCATATACCGCAGTCTTGTACGAAATTGGGATAATGTGCAACAATTCTGACATCTACCACAAACGTATGAACGTTTTCTGGAGGAAAACACGAGAAGCCTACGTTGAAAACCGATGTGGGACATGATGTGGACGTGGACACTCAGGAAAACCCCTCCCCCTCGCTACGCCCAAAACACTCACTGGCCTGTGATGTGACCTGACTGTCCAGGACGGTAGCATGAATTAATATGGGAAAGCAGCCAGCCGTATCTCTTGATACTGCATCGTCTAAACAGGCACACACTGTGTCCGCGTCGTCTCTGTCGTATTCGCAGAGGCTGATACTTGCAGTGTTGTCACGTCGTCCGCGGGGCCTACTGGGAACCACTTCAGTGGCTGCGGCTTCCAGTGTATCCGTCGACGAGGCACGTGAAACACTCGCAGAGCTCGAAGACCAGGGTCTTGTTACTTCCGAATGGGAGACGATGCGTTGGTGCAGCCCACCAAAACAGGTGAAAGCGTGGCGTCTACGGATCAGTGAAGTATGGTTCAGTGTGGCAGCAGAAGTACGGGCGACACCAATACCCATACTTGAACCCGAGCCGATGCCGGACCGTCTCCCCAAACGGCTCAGTCATTTGTTCTGGTGGGGCGACCCATCGGCTATCGAATTGCCCCGTGATGCCGTATTCGTTGCTGAACATCTGCTTACCTGCCATGATATCGCTGCTTGGGGGTGGGTTGTGACATCTTTGCCTCGTCGAGCACTGGAGCGTGTCGCAGCCAAAGATCATATCCTCCCAGAGGTCAAAGCTATGATCCATAACGCCTTGATGCAACGTCATGTGCCACCTGTCTGACTATACCGACGTACTCGGTGAACCCACCATGGCTGCATGGCCTGCTGTTGCCGAGGCAATCCCTGAAGACAGCATACTGATGGGTGGTACGGCTTTAGCGATCCATCTGCGTCATCGACGCAGTGACGATCTTGACATATTCACTCCTGGCAAGTTCGATCCCGATCCTGTTCACATGACACTCGATCGTCAAGGTGTTTTCGACCTGATCAGCAAATCAAGGGGACATCTCCACGGAATGTTCAATGGTGTCAAACTAGATATTCTATGGAATGCAGGAGCACTTACCTTGCAAGCTCCAACGACTATGGCTAACCTGAACGTTGGCTCAGTGCAAGACATCATGGCGAGCAAGCTCCGAGCCATTACCGAACGCCATATCCTACGCGACTATTTCGACGTGATGTGTATAGAACAGTCCACAGACATCAGTCTTGAGGAAGGACTCACTCTCTACACCCACAAATACAAGATCACACCACAACACGGATCGGTTCATGCCCTAGTCAAAGGGCTCGGCTACTTTGAGGATGTGGAAAACGATCCTGTACTGTGCACCATGGTAGGCAACGATGTGCGAGACCGTGTGGTCGCCTACTTCAAGTCGAGGCACACAAATATCGTACGAGCATTCAAACGCAGAATCGATCCACTGTAAGTTCCACCGATGGAACTTACAGTCGAGTTTGTCGTACTATAAATGTGCCCTTTCGACACCGGTTGGCTTCTACTGTTTTCGTGACAGCTGCACAAAGGCGGCGCAACCAGGAGAAGAACCCTTCAAACTGTGTGGGTTCTGTGTCTTATCCAGTAGTTCCTCAGCTGCCGCGTTAACTGCTGCAACCATATTCGTAGGGAGCGCAGTGACAACGAGGACCCAGAGAGCCGAATTAGCTGAAGCCATAGACAAAGCCACAGCGGATGTGAATCTGGTGGTAGTGCAACTTGCCGACAAAATCCACGATACATACCGTGCGGACAAAACCCGAAAGGGTGCTTACAAGCGTTCATTATAGTCAAGCCTTGTACGAAATTGGGCTGACCTACGTAAACGGCGGTATACTCAAGGCGTGACCGCGTTTGGCGTAAAATGCTACAAGCCTACGCTGAAAACCTATGTGCACACTAGTGAATGCAAGAGCACTTACCTTGCAAGTTCCAACGACTGATAGTGCTGAAGTCTTCATGCAGTTAGTCCACTGAAACACAACCTCATGATTCGCTTAACATCCATCCTGACATTGAGAAAGGCAAGTAGGAAGAGTAATCATGAATATGATTAACAGCCTGGATGGAGGACATGTACCCTTTTTTATTGTCCAACAGAAAGCTACACTCATTATTAACCGCTATCATATCTTCACTGCGGATCACAACGGTCAGCGAGGAGAAAACATAGCTTTTGCCGAACAGAAACGAACGAAGTTAAAAGAAGAAGTGCTCTTCTTCACCGACGAATCCAAAAACTTGCCACTTTTTTCGTTCAAGCGCCGCAAGGCACTTCACCCGGACTTCACAACCGATGTCTTTGACCTCGCCGGAAACCAAATCGCCTGGTTCATAAAGAACTGGACTGATACGACCTCGACTTGGTATCTGCATTACACTGGGGTGGAAGCTACCGGAAGAGAAACCAGTCAAGTCAAGGCCTTAATCCGAAATGCCTTCTATGATCTCCCTCTCCCCTCCCCGCTGACATACGATTTCGACTTCATCGACAACGCGACCGACCAGCCTGTGATGACCGTTGAACATCAAAAGACATTACCTGACCGCTACTTCGTTGCCGTTCCGGACACTCGACTTGATTTCCGCGTTGCCATTGCCATGGTGGTAGCATTGGACGCCTTCGAGATGCTTTAGGCTGGTTCCTCGACGCTGCTGGTCTCACCCCTTGTGGGGTTTGAGGTTAGTTGCGTGTAGATGGGGTCAGTGAAGTAGGCCTTCTCTTGAGCACGCAGCTGGGGACGCAGATCGTGTTCACGGCGAACGGGCCACACTATGCAAGATTCACACAGGTCGCTGATGCGCCGCTGAGCCGTGGAAGCGGACACGTCAATCTCGCATGCCAGCCGAGCGGTATTGTGCGGAGAACCAAGACCCTTGACAAGAAGCGCAACAGTATCGACTCTTCGGAAATGAGCGGGCACTAAGGGTAGTGTGTGAATGTGATATGACCCGTCGAACGAGTTCTCTGATAGCAGTAGCTGCTGTTGCCGTTTATGGTTTGAAGCTATGTAAACCACTGGCACCCGACATAGGCGTACCCGCTTATCGTCCTCAAATCACGGCAAAGTCGAACGTTTCCACACGGACTCTGCGTGAAGAATGGCCTAAATACGAAACCAGATCTCACAACAACGACGCCACTGGAAGCAATGCTCGCGTTGTCTCTTCAACGTATCTGTTTGACCGGGTCCGGGTGCTGAATTCAGATTGAGACTGAAACACCGGTTGGGTGAGTTGAGTACAGTCCAGTCAATACCGTGGATTAAGATCCTGGCTGATGTAAGCCGTGTGGTTGCTACCACTGAAGCCGTTGCTTTCGTTGGGTATGCCGTCGATATCGTACAACCCCCCTACGACGGATCCGGCGACGCACCGATCGTGTACAAGGCCACCGGATCGAAATCCATGTTCGGCAACCGGTTCTGAAGCAACTCACTCGGGTCGTAGTTGAGTGCACAATGTCCGACTTTGAACCAGTGTCATTCGTAGTACTGGATGGGATCCTCACTGCTGGCTTCGACGGGCCCGTAGGCGGCATCGAATATTTCGGTCGCCTGATAGAGTCGGTAGCGTTCTCGACCGCTTATCTCTTGGAGATCGCCACGCTCAACCAAAGCTCGTATCGCTGTGTTGGCGGTAGGTGCTGTCACGTTGATGAGTTCTGCTACCATGCGCGTGGTGACTATCGGCAGAGAGAAAAGGTGTTCAGCAAGACGCAACACTGAACTGGGTCTACCTTCCTTGAGCAGCTGGTTGCGCAGATCTGTTTGTAGTTTGACGAGCCGATGTGTACGCTGTTCGGCGTTGCGGGCTTGTTGGCGTACTCCTTTCAGAAAGAACTTCAGCCAAGGTATGAGGTCGCCCTGCTGGTTGGTGCGTAGCAGGAGGTCGTAGTACTCGCTCCGGTTCTGTTCGAAGTAGGCTGACAGGTACAAAAGAGGCTCGGGAAGTACGTTGCGTTCCACGAGCAGGAGGGGAATGAGGATACGACCGAGCCTGCCATTGCCGTCCAGGAATGGGTGGATCGCCTCGAACTGATAGTGCGCTAGGGCCAACTGAATCAACAAAGGCAGTTGTCGTTTGTGAATGAAAATCTCAAGATCCCGCAGCGCGTCCTGTATTATGTCAGGAGGCGGTGGAACGAAGATGGCGTTGCCCAGTGTGTCACCACCAATCCAAACTGGACTCTTCCTCAGCTCTCCAGGTGTTCGGTGGTGGCCTCGCACTCCTTTCAGCAGGTATTCATGCATCTCTCGCATCAACCGCACTGAGATCGGGAAACCGTCACGCACCCGGCTCAAGCCATGCTCGAGAGCCACGACGTAGTTGGCCACCTCGCGAGCGTCTTCGGTCTGTTCTGGTGAGGTTAGCCGATCTGCTTCCAGTCGCAGCAACTGCGGGACATCGGTTTGAGTTCCTTCGATACGGGAACTGAGTACTGCTTCAATCCGCAAATACGGTCCGATCAGCAGGCGGGGATTGGGAAGGAGCAGACCCACTCCGCCGAGCCGGTTCACTGCAGCGGTCGCCTGGTCGAGTAATCGCACCGTTTCATTGTCTAGATCAATCCGGTGTGGCAGGGGTTTAGGATGAAATGCCCAAAACCCTTCCAGAGCACGACAAACGGTTCCGCGTTCTGTGGACTTGAAAGATTCGGGTCGCATGCTCACTCCCAAAAGATTGTAAAGAAAACAGTCTTTACCTATCTTACAATTAAGTAAAGTAAATACGGTATCATTTTACTTACACAGTCTTTTAAGACTGAGCGACGGCGAGCATCATCGGGTAGCACCAAGGCCACCCACCAGCTTGTATCTGCGAATTTCATACGCTGTGGACAACCGACCAACCGACCTAGAACTGTTGTCTCCTCATCGGTGAATGCGCTTACAACGAAGATGACGGTGACACAGGTGGCGAAGATGTTGAAAGTGCATGTACAACTCGCCCTCTCCAATAAACTTCGTGTACGACAAGGCAGAGTAGAACTCATACGTGTAGAGAATATCGTGCGTCAAACGGACCTTGGGATCAAATACAAGAAGATAAGACGACAACAACGTAGTAGAGAGATATTCATACAAAATGAGAACATCTACGGTATGCGCTCAATCGACGTGACACTATCGATACCGTCGGATGTTATACCAACAATGAGAGGTGTACCCGTAGCGGGTCGCCTAACAGGTATCACTTGGGAAATAGTAGCTACTCTGGAGACTAGGAGCTTCAAGATGAATAGACTTATCACTCACGGCATCGTC
Organism: Acidimicrobiaceae bacterium; assembly: GCA_028820455.1. Lineage (GTDB taxonomy): Bacteria > Actinomycetota > Acidimicrobiia > Acidimicrobiales > Aldehydirespiratoraceae > JAAXHB01. The sequence continues at coordinate 24,721 of JAPPJC010000038.1, read as the reverse complement.
ATTTTGCCACCTTATGATGGATCTGTTGATTCCTCTGGATCTACGGGTTCGCTCTCTTGCCCGGTTACCGTTGAATCCAAAACGAGGAGATGTTGTCTGTCTTTGTTTCTATCTCATGAAAACGTGAGTTCAAATGACAAGATAGAAGGAGTCTTTTGCGTCGAAGCATTGAAAGGCATACAAGCTTCTGAGGCTAAAGTATCACTCATCCGAAGAGAACTCTACGGAGATACGCTGAAAACTATACCCGTCGAGGAACTGAGCTTAGGATACAACATAACTTTACCGGAAGGCCAAGGACGGGAATGGCCTTTTCAACTGAATATCCCGGAAGTCGATGCACCAAGCATGAGACTCAAAGATCTATACGTTGAGTATCGGGTAGAAGCGAGATTAGACATTCCGATGCGAAGGGATCCGGTGATCATCAAAGAAATCCACGTTAAATTCTGACGCAACGCCGAGAAGTGGCCATGCCTGATATTCCAGTCAACTACCAGTAGGCTGCTCGACGTGCCTGCTTGACCCAGGTCCAGGTGCTGAATTCAGATTAAGCCTGAAGCACCGGTTGGGGGAGTTGAGTACAGTCCGGCCGCATACCTTGGGTTAAGATCCTGCCAGCAGGACATTAATCCCTCCTTCTCGGGTTCAACCCACGACAGTCCAGTTGTATATGTCGCGGAAGCTGCTGTGTACGCTTCCGACCCATTCGCCTGCTCCTTCGAGCATGCTGGGGTTCCAGATGAACAGTTGGGGAAGCGTGTACAGGGGAATCCAGGGCACGTCCTGGGCTAGCAGGGCGTTGAGTTCAGCCACCAGCTCCATACGGGCAGCCTGATCCACTTCCTCGTCGATGGCTCGTGACAGATCGCTGGCCTTCTGGCTGATGTAGGCCGTGTGGTTGCTACCACTGAAGTCGTTGCTTTCGCTGGGTATGCCGTCGATATCGTACAACCCCCCTAGCGACGGATCCGGCGACGCACCGATCGCGTACAAGGCCACCGGACCGAAATCCATGCTCGGCAACCGGTTCTGAAACAACTCACTCGGGTCGTAGTTTATGATCTCCCAGCCGATACCGAACGGTTTGGTCATCTCGCTCACCAGTTCCTGCACTTCCTCACGCCGCTCGTTGTCCTTCACAGTGTTCCACTGCAACACAAGCTCGACACCTTCAGCGTTCACCCACAAACCCTCAGGATCGGGACGGGTCCAACCATCCGCGGTGAGCAACTCGGTCACCGCATCCATATCCTGCTGGTAAACAGCGAAATCGTCGCCACACCATTCCCCGAAAGCCGGACTCCAACCAGCACACTGCAACACCTCGGGATCATCGACGATAGAACCAAGAGCCACCTCAACGATCCGCTCCCGGTCCAAAGCATAAGCCAAAGCCCTCCGCACATTTGCGGTGATCTCAAAACGCCGGTCGGGGGCTGCCTGGTTGATCCACAGACCTTCAATGCCATTACCCTCCGCGGTGACGAAATCCAGATCGTCACCAAGTCGGTCTCTGACGTTCGGGAAAGGTTGCGGCTGCGCAGCCATAACCTCGCCACTCTTCAACGCTTCCACCTGAGCGTCAGTGCCCTCCCGGGGTACCATCACCACCCGATCAACCAGCGGCATACGCTCGGCAATCCAGTAGTTCTCGTTGGGTATCAAGACATGACGCTCCTCATTCCATTCCTCCTGACGCCACGGCCCACCCGAAACCGGTATAGAATCATTCCAATAACCGGAAATATCGGTATTGTCATCAAAAGCATGGGCGGGAAGCAAACTGGTGAACTTGTAGAGCCACGGAGCGTAAGGCTCACCATAACTGACAACAGCGGTGTGGGGATCGTCATGATTCACGTCTGTGATCAGATCATAACCATTGCCGACACTATCCGTCGAACCCTTGGTGTCGAGAGTCGCTTTCCACGTGAACCACACATCAGTGCTGGTCATGGGCTCCCCATCACTCCACCGTGCATCAGGGTCAAGCTGATAGGTCACAACAAAACTACCGTCATCATTCACGACAACCCCACCATTGTCCACCGACGGAACCTCCAACAACAACGGCGAAGCCCTCAACGAATTGTCCAGGTCGTATTCCATAAGACCAGGCAGCAGATGATCAAGCACAGAATAATGCAGCCAAGACGAAGTAGAACAATGTGTCAACGGATTAAGACACTCAGGCCACTGCGACACCGCCAACACAATCTCACCACCAGAACGAACACGAGCATCACCATCCGTGCCGGTGTCATCGTCGTTGTTACTGCAAGCACCAGCCAACAACAACAGAACCACCACCAACACCCAACACCGGCTCCGGATAGAATCCTTATGTCTTCCTATCATGAGCGTATTCACCTCCAGATCGTTTCACTGTACCCATAACATGATAACAGCTTTACCCCGCCTCTAGCACACCCACCTCAGAGCAATGTGAAGATCGTTGTGAAACTCGCTGCAAAGCTTAACGTACCAACCGTTTCAAAATCCCAAACAAGAACTACCGCTCCGTTTCCCGTTCTGCAGCACTCAATGATTCGTCCTCCCGAGATAACGCGGATGCCTCCCGCGGTGGTGAACACGACTGCACTGGCTGAGATGGCTGGCCGGATGCTTTTGTAGACGCTCCGCAGCGTACTTCAGGTTTTCCGCGTACGTTTTGTGGGCATGAATCAGGATCTGACGTTGTTTCCATTCGTGCTCAATCCTGCTGTGCAGACAGAGCATCTCCACACCCCCACACCAAAGCCCGCAAATACTTGTGAACGACCAGGGTCAATGGAAATCACGCCTGGTCAACAGCCCTGATCGTTGTTTGTGCTCCGTGTGTGTACGGTTGGAATAGAATTGTCGTTGAGTCGGACTGTTGTGCTGAAGTGGTTGTTGTTTGTGGTTCGTTGGTGATAGTGTGGAGCTTAGTCTGGTCGGGATATCCGGCTGGCGGGTTCGCTACCGGGTGTTGGTTCTTCTGGTTGTCGTGAGCCAAATCTGAGAGTCTGCTATTTCTACTACCTTTTAATCTTTTAATACAGCACTGAACCTTTGAGATGCCCGTTTGGTGCGGGCAAAGGAGAACTATGTCCCCCACTTTCGCCCGATTGGGCGTACCCGATTCCATATGCCGCGCGCTCGCACAACGTGGCATTGTTCAACCCTTCGATATCCAAACGGCTGTGATTGTCGACGCTCTGGCCGGACGTGATGTCTGTGGTCGTGCTCCCACAGGGTCGGGCAAAACGCTGGCCTTCGGTATCCCGCTCGTGGTCAATACGGGCCAGGCTCAACCACATCGGCCGCGGGCACTGGTGCTGGCTCCTACGCGGGAGTTAGCAGAGCAGATCACAACCGAGTTGCGTTCTTTCTCGGGAAAGGTGCGTGTCGCAGTTGTCTACGGTGGTGTGGGCTATGGTAAACAGCGCGAGTCTCTGCGTCGGGGTGTCGATATTCTGGTGGCGTGCCCTGGACGTCTTGAGGATCTGATCGAGCAAGGCGAAGTCAGGTTGACAGCGGTGGACAGAGTCGTCATCGATGAGGCCGACCGTATGGCCGACATGGGGTTCATTCCGGCTGTGCGGCGTCTGATCGATCAGACTGAGCCGGAGCGGCAGACGATGCTGTTCTCGGCCACGCTCGATGAGGATGTGGCGTCTCTTACTCGGGATTATCAGCACAACTCGGTGCGCTGCGAGGTGGGTGATGAAACCCCCGATGTGATCTCGGCTGATCATGCGTTCTGGAGAGTGGCCCGCAGTGAACGCGCCGAGGTGACAGTCGGAACGATAGACGCTGCCGGGTCTTCGGTCGTGTTCTGTAGAACCCGTCACGGCTGCGACCGGTTAGCCCGTAAACTCGACCGGTCTGGTATTGCTACTGCTGCGATCCACGGTGGTCGCAGCCAAAACCAGCGCACCAGAGCACTGAAACAATTCACGACCGGTCGTGTGCAGGCACTGATCGCGACGGACGTCGCTGCTCGAGGTATCCATGTCGAGGGTGTCGGAGCTGTCATTCATTATGATGTTCCTGGAGATTACAAGACTTATCTTCACCGGTCTGGCCGCACCGCCCGGGCTGGTCGGGGTGGTATGGTGGTGTCGCTGGTGCCACCTGATCAGGTGAAAAAGTTGAAACGGATGCAGTACCAACTCGATCTCCAGCAGCCGATCACCGAGGTCGACCTGACCGTGATCGGACCGCTCGACCAATCATTCGGGCAACCGCTCGGCCAACCCACAATCCACTCCAAACCCGGTGGAGCCACCACTAACACGAACCATAGCAACGCCGGTTCCCGAGCACAGCACCAACAGCCCGAACGCACCGCCGCTAAGCCTCGCCGCCGCCGTCGTCGACACAACAAACCACAACAATCCAGGAATCATGGCCGTCAGACATCGCAGGGTCAGAAGTCAACGTCGGGTCGGAAGTCGCAGGGTCGTAAGCCAACGTCGGGTCGCAAGCCAGCATCAAGCCGGAGGCCGCAGGGTCGCAAGCCAACATCAGGTCGTGGGAGGCGTTGATTGTGTCAGTCATCGTAGTCGAGAGGTCCTCGCCGCAGGAGGTGACGAGCCAACCACCTTGCACACCCGCAGCACTTCATTGGTACTGACCTTAAAGCGATGCAGGAAGAGCCAGACATGCTGTTCGGGAGACTAAGATTCAAATGAGGACATTGTACCACGACATAGCATTGTCCAGCCTCAGCAGCCTCAATTTGATGCACATTGGGCTGTGGGACTCAGCTTGATGTACCCTGGGCTGCGAGAATTGCATTATGCTGATCGTGATAGTTACGGAACGACAGTCGATATTCTTGCAGAATGCTGATCGTGATGCTTGCAGAATGTTGATCGATGTTCTTGCGTTATGCTGACCGGGGCGGTTCATTCTCACCGGGTCGGCTGTTCCCGCGGATGACGTCACCCGACATACCGGTGCCGGACGTGTTTCCCGTATCCGGCTTCGCCCTATGACGCTGTTCGAGATGGGTTATTCCAATGGTGTCGTATCATTGCACAGCCTGTTATCGTCTGCTGCTGTGACGGGCCGAGCCTGCGAGGCGGATTTGTCCGAGATCACCGAGGTGCTGTGCCGCGGGGTGGTGGCGTTGCGCACGGGAGGTCGTCGTCTCCAGCGTGATCTGGAATTCTTAGGGCTGCTGTTCGAGTCGCTGGTCGTGCGTGATCTGCGTGTCTACGCCGGAGTGCACGACGGTGAAGTTTTCCATTATCGTGACAACACGGGACTCGAAGTGGACACAGTGGTGGAGACCGCTGGCGGGGAATGGTTCGCAGCGGAGATCGAACTCGGCGGAGACAAGGCTATAGACGAAGCAGCCGGTAGCCTGCTCAAACTACGCGACAAGGTCGATACGACAACAGTTGGCGAGCCCGCCAAACTGGTCGTGATCACCGCGGTCGGCGGATACTGCTACGACCGTCCCGATGGCGTGGCTGTGGTACCCATCACCGCACTCGGACCATAAACATCACTCACCCCCCTTCAAACAGATTTTCAACTTCTTGGATGTGGAATCTGGGGTGCTGGTTTTCGATGAGTTCAACATGCTGGGACGAGAACGCGCAGATCGAGCCGATCATGGTGAACTGCGCCGGGTTGTGACAGCAATGCTTCAGGTTGTCGATGCTCATAGGGGTGACTCGGTTTTAGTTGCCACCACGAATCATCCTGCTTTGTTGGATTCGGCGATTTGGTGGCGGTTCGATCAACGGGTGGTCTGACCGAAGCGGTGGCATCAGGTATCTACAGCAGTCAAGAAACCCCGCGACGTCAACCCATGGGTAAACGAGGTTGGCCTTCACCGGTCACTCGCAGATGTCCCGGCCCTGATCGAGCCATTAAACCGAAACTAGTGGAAAACGTTGACACTTTGGACATCTAGGGAGACAACGACTGCTGAGCTAGGAGTCATCGGAGCGCGAGCGCAAGCAGGCTGGCTTCTTGGTTGGGATGTCGGGACAAGTTATGCAGCACCTCTGATTATCTGGGTAACCGCAGCGGTTGCTGCGCATTTCCCCGATTTTACTGCCGAGCTGATCAGGGCATTAGTCATCGTGTCCGTTGAGGAGACTACATATAAGGGGAATACATATAATAATATAATAGTTTGCAAAACAACTAAAAAAGACGTTAAAAAGTTGTTTTTAAGCTTAGTTTATAGGGTACGCTAGAAATATAGGAGTGAGAATTAATGGATATACTTGTAGGTGTTTTCGGGGCAGGGATTCTGGGGTTGGTAGGTTGGTTCTTTAAAGCTATTCGAGATGATATACGAGAATTCGGAAACCATATTATTAGTTTGACAGAGCGCGTATCGAAGACAGAAGTCCAATTTATTGAACTTCAAAAAGAAGTTAAGAATACAAAATCTCAAACTGATAATGTAAAAGATCGACTCGATGGATTGGAGCCTCAACTAGGTGCTATAAAGGAAAGTCAAGAACAGCAGGCCGATGTTTTAAATCAAACAGCTGCTTACGTAAAACGAATAATTGACATTATTGCTAAACACGATAGCAAGATAAAGCAATTGTTTGAAACATAGTTAGACGTATTGAAACAACAAGTTAGCCTGTGTCATACCCCTTTGATACTATAGAAGTGTGAACCACAAAATAAGAACAGGGGCACCCTAGATCGCGAAGAGCTCCATAAACACCACTCAGCCCGGAGTGGTCTGGTGTCAATGTCGTTGTTGTGGGGTAAGGTGGTGGTATGGCACGCAGCGACTTGGTGAAGGCACTGCTCCGTAGTCATCAGCGGGGCGACGACGCTGGGTTCCATCGCGCCGCTAAGGATCTCATCGGCGATGAGCGTCGCAAACGCCATAACCTGGTCGCGGATCAGTTCGAGGCTATCCTCGATGAGTCTGGACGTGAGCGCAGGCCGCTTCAGATGTCGTCGTTGCGGCCTCTTCCTAAAACTCGTGATGACTTGCCTTTGATTTCTTTTGAAGAACCACGGTTGTCGTTTCAGGATCTGGTGTTACCCGAGCAGACAAGCAGGGTTTTCTGCGCGCTGGTGGAGGAATTCAGACAACGTTCGGCGTTGCGGGCTCACGGGGTTGCTCCCAGGTCGAGTCTTTTGCTGGTGGGACCGCCAGGCTGTGGCAAATCGGCTAGTGCTGAAGCGATAGCAGGACAGCTCGGGTTGCCTATGGTGCGTGTTCAGCTGGCTGTAGTTGTGTCGTCGTATTTGGGCGAGACGGCGCGCAATCTCAAACAGATTTTCAACTTCTTGGATGTGGAATCCGGGGTGCTGGTTTTCGATGAGTTCGACATGCTGGGACGAGAACGCGCAGATCGAGCCGATCATGGTGAACTGCGCCGGGTTGTGGCAGCAATGCTTCAGGTTGTCGATGCTCATAGGGGTGACTCGGTTTTCGTCGCCACCACGAATCATCCCGCTCTGTTGGATTCGGCGATTTGGCGACGGTTCGATGAGATAGTCGAATTAGGGTTGCCTGACGAGTTGGCACGGTCGGAAATACTGAAGCTGAACCTGAGATCAGTGTGCCACGACTTTGATGTTACCGCCGCTGCTGCGCAGATGGAAGATTTTAGCGCGGCCGAGGTGGAAGCTGTGGCACTTGACGCTATCCGGTTGATGGTGCGCAAGCTCGATAAAACAGTCGGTGTGGAGCATATCGCCTACGCGATTAACCTTGGGGAGGCAAGACGACAAACAATCCGACACTCCCTGGGATAGTTCCCGAACCCGCTCGATGGTCACACCACGCTTCGCGAACCAGGTGTGGACACGCTTGTAGAATTCTACTGCTGCTAGACCTGTTTCGTCTTGCGCCGTGCTATAGGCGTCAAAGCCGCGTGCGGGTGTTGTCGTACGGTAGTGTTCACTATGAGCTCTCCTTGCGAATAGTGGATTGTTTTCTAACCCTCATTCTCGCACTGGAGGGCTCACCCCACTACACCGTCAATCCAGATACAACGTCCGCGGTTGTCACATCAGTCTGAGCAGGTTACTAGCAAAACAAGAGAAACGATTGACAAGCTGCTGTGAAGCTTGCTCATCCGATGTCCTACCCAGCCACGGCGGTGTGCCACTAAGCTTGCTATCGGTCTTAGGCCTGGTGGTGGCAATTCAGGTGCTGGGCTTCATCACTTGCCTGCTGTCGTGTTGAAGTACAGTGGCTGCTGTGGTGGGGTTACGACGTACTGCCGCTTTGAGCTGCCGGTCAAAGTATTTATTCCTGATGTGTTCAACGCTTCTTTCCAGCTATCACGTGGGGTTATTAGACGTTCCAGGATGCAGAACTCGATGATGTCTTCCAAGCATGGACGGAATCGTCGTCCCCCGACAGGAAGGTGGAGGTCGGCTGTTTTGCTTTTCTCGCGCCCGCTAGCATTTAGCATACCAACGAGTACGTCAGATTCGCCGTGAAGGTGAATATGTGCTTCGGGGAACTCGTTGGGCGGCTTCCGCACAAAGTCGTACGTGAGGATTGAAGACGTTTCGTTGTCCCCTTGGAGTGTGTAGGTGCTCTTGCTAGTGGCTAGGAATGTGCCTGAGTTGTCGAGTTCGAGTGTGTGGAGAATATTCAGGTACAGGTGTGCTGGCGACCGTGAGACGGTCAACGGGACACAGTCGCCTACAGGGTTGAACTTGTTAACTTTGTAACCGATGACGGCGCGCCCACGCATATCCATATACGACCGTAGCCGGATGCCATGGGTGACGGTGCGATTAAGAAGCTCCGAGAGATCACCAGCAAACTGTCTGGCCTGGTATTCCAGATTGGACTTACGAAGGCTCAAAGGAGGACACGACGAACCAGGCTCTCCGAGCGATTTCACTTGAAAAGCTTCCAGCTCTTGCTTGCTTCTGCAACTCTTCCCAACTGCATTCAGCTCGGTTGAGAGCGTTTGCGATGACGATACGAATATCCGCGTCGCTCAGCACATCAACCTCGATATCATCATAGCTATCTGTATTGTCGGTCATTGTGCTCCCATTTCTACGCTGCCCGAAGATACGGCTCGGACGCGGTGCTCATCTCATTTCAGGTGCATTACTCATGGTACTGTGAAGGTGTGACACTTTTTGGTGTCTCTGCAACATTGTGCGCAGAATTTACCGACGATACTTCGTTAGATATCGGAAATCTCGGCTGACTAGCTCTTCAGACTCGGGGTGGAGTCGGAGCGGTAGACGCCTTTGAACCCGGTTTTGAATGCACAGCGTGATCCCGGAACAGCTCTGAGGCGACTACGGCGGACCTTGGGACGGTGTGTCCGTACCGTCAGGTCATTGCGTGCGGGCTTCACAGGCTGGCTTCCAGATAGGGATGCATCACCTTCTCCACACGGCACACCCGGGCGTATCCGAGCAGAGCAGCGACGTCGAGTCTGTTACGCTCCCGGTGTAGTCGCAGTGCTTCCAGCACCACGTCCATACCGACACGGTTGCGGAACTTGAAACAGTCGGCGAGGGTTTTCTCGCGGTCGTATATCCTGACGGCTGCACCGTCGATCTCATGGATTTCGATACCGGTTTGATAGCTCCCCGTCGAGAACCGGTGGGCTCGTACTGGAGGGTGGTCGAGCGACGGGAGGCGCGAGTTCCGGGGCACTGCCACGGACACTTCGTGAGGGATCTGGGTGGTGATGGCATGGTAGGCGAGTGCCGAGATGAGACAGACAACCGCGTTGGGATAGCGCAGGCTTACCGTGACCAGGTCTGGAGTGCTGAGCGGTGGCAGTTCGGTCAGCCGGTAGACGCCCCGGCTGATCAGCTTGATCACACCCCGGTCCCGTAGCGTGTAGAGCGTGTAGGGTGTGATCCCATGACCGATGGCCTCGCTCATGCGAAGCTGGCCGCCGTGCTCACGGAAGATCGCTTCGGCGTGTTGTTGCATGACAGTCTCCAGATTTAACGTTGCCACTTATAAACAAATGGTAACAATATATCTGAAGCGTGACGCGTGGCAGCCGTGGGAAAAACCGTTAATCTCTGATTCACAGTTGCAACGGTAGGCTGAGAAGCACACGAGTATACCTGATTTGAAGAGTTGGAGTGCCAGCAGTGATTGGACCTGGCAATTCGTTGCTGCGATCTGGGATTGGGTTACAACAGACCCGTGGATCAACTCCAAACCGTGCTCGAATCCGCGCCTAATGAGCGAAGTCGAGCGGCAAGCGGGGTGCTCCTAGCTTACGCACGCCCCGAGGACAAATGACAGCACAGACAACACAATCATGCCGCTTGTTGTCCGTACGCCTCGTATTGTCCGCGCCCGAGGTGACGGTCTTAGCGCGGTCACACCTAACCCCGAACGGCCAAACGAGTGCCTATGTCTGTGGTGAGGGTTTCTGGTCTGGATCACATATTGAGTCACTATAGGCCAGCTCAGCACCTCAGGATGGCACTCATAATGAACACTGTGGTGTTCACAGTATTCAGATCCTTTGGAAGTTCAAAAACCAGCATCCAAGATGGCGTGGAAACTCATAGGAGCACCACTTCAACGGATCGAACACAACTTACAGCCGTTCGAACGCTTCACGGGTCAAACCAGCCTTTCGCATGATGGCACGCAATAGCCCCACACCTACCTCGCGATGCTGCGGAACAATGGTCACGCGGCGGCCATGTGGAGTTTCCCTGACAAACTTGATATGACTACCCTGCTGGCCGACCTTGACGAATCCCGCGGCGTGAAGCTTCCACTCGACTTCTCTCCAGGGAAGCGGCCTAACTGACGGCAATCTCTACCTCAATGCTATGAAGCTGCCACGACGCGGCATCGACGGGAGGGGTGAAATACAGCTCCAACGCCTCCCGCAAATTTGAAAGCGCTCCATCTACTGTTTCGCCCTGACTGGCAACATCGACCTCCAACGCTTGCGCGACATACCAGTCGTCCTCTTTCCAAACCGTTGCCATAAATGACCGTTTCATCATCTAGCTCCTCACATCAACGTCTTAAGCTCTATACTAGTGGTCTGTTCATACTAGGAATCTAGACAATGGGAAATTGGTGATATCGCGAACAGAAACCACAGGCCCGAATACCGTCTTCTACTCCTGGCAATCGTACCTTCCAGAAACTAAAGAAATTATCCACTGGGCACTAGAGAAGGCGATTCAAAACGTTAACCGTGAGCTGATCCTCGATGATGCTTTGCGTTTGGATCAGGACACTCAAAACGTGCCTGGATGGCCTGAAATAACATCAATTATTCTTGACAAGATCACCGAATGTGAAATCTTCGTAGCGGATATAACACCCATCAACGGGCCGCTATCAGAATCCAAGCTAACCCCCAACCCAAATGTCTTGCTGGAGCTAGGCTATGCGCTTGAAACCGGATCTGGGAGAACACCCATCATCTGTGTCATCAATACTCACTACCTGCCCGACAACGACCTCGGTAGACTTCCCTTCGATCTTCGGGCAAACCGATCGGCCCAATTTGTGCTCGAAGATCCTGCCCACCGTAGCACGACATCAAAGAAATCGCACGTCTAGAATAGGAGAGGAACTAGAAGGCACATCAATACGGCAAACATCCTAACTGCAAACCCTGCCAGCACAACAAACGACGAGTTTGTAGCATAATTTTGTGTTATACAATAATATTTGATATATTTAAAAAACATGAAAGTTATTGATTCCATGCCCGATCCGTTGTTCGCTGAAGCCGAGCACCTCGCTCAATGTCGGAAGCTGTCGCTGTACCAGAAGCTGTTGATGTCTCAGCTATGCGCCCAGGTGCCGGATTTACCATTCGAAAGCGTGGGACATATCAAGCCGGGCATGCAAACTGATGCCACAACAGGGTTTCCCATTTGCATTGCCATCAACCCTGTGGGACACGGGCATACAAGCTGATGCCACAGCAACTGTCCGTGTTGCAGTGTTCGGCGGTAAACTCCGGCCGTGTCGGTGTAGCCCTGTACACTTGAATTATTCAATGACTCACCAGAATCCGATATCCTATGCCAACTGAGGTTTTCACAGGATCACAGTTCACATGCACATGGACTGGCAGGACATGGACCGAGGACGAGATCGTGGCTATGTCGACCGACATATCTGAGCGAGCCCTCGACTTGACTTTTGAGACCGATATCGCCAGAAGGCTTAAGGATTTACCTTCAACGGGCACATCAGCAGAGTGGCTTACCAGTTCTCTTGAAGAAGCGATCTCTCATGAGGTACTTTCCTGGCAAGTTGGAGAAGCGATTGCCGAGGCCGTCCTGGAGGACTCTCATGGTGTGGTCTTCCCTTGGAACAACAGAAGGGATCAGCGCAATCCGAGAGCAAGCCTTCCAGGAGCAGATCTTGTCGGAATCAGCGTTGAACCTAAACGGTGTCAACTCGTTTTCGGGGAAGTGAAGTCTTCATCCGATCCGAGTTCGCCGCCCGGCGTTCTCACCGGCAAGAGTGGTATGGATCAACAGCTTGAACGGCTGATCGATGACAGGAAGCTGCACTTTTCCTTAATCAAATGGCTTTCTGCACGCGTTGACGATCATAAAACCGTAACTTTATTCGACAAGGCTCTTACCGCATTCATTCAGACCAGTGGATCTTCTGTTCGTCTTATCGGAGTGCTTGTTCGCGATACATCCGCTTGCGAGAGCGACGTCAGTGCACGAGGAAAAGCGTTGGGCGAGAAGGTCTCGTCGCCTGGATCGGTGGAACTTCACGCCATGTATATGCCCAGGCCTATGGCTCAGTGGATCGAGTGGGTGGCAGCATGACTGACAACCTTTTCAGAACCATTGATTCCGAGCCCGTTCGATCCGCATCGCGAGACGCGGACAGTCTTGCCGCGCTGGCTGTTCTCGGAGAAGACAGCACTCTTCAGAATCCAGACGCTGTCAGCTTCTCCGCGCATGCAGTCGAAGTGGTCGCTCTGCGTCTTGCGCTCGCTGGAGATGACAACGCGACCGCAGCGTGCCGGGAGGCTTTCGAGCTTTTGCGGGCGGTTCTTCAAGACAGCGGATCGCGGGCTAAGTTCTCAGTGCTTGAGGTTTCACAGATCCAGACAAGGGCTGCGGTGTTCGGTGTGCTCGGGAATTTGTACGCTCAGACGAGACAACTGCTTGACGGGACAAACGGAACATTAGAAGCGACTGTCGAGGCCGCCAGTTGGGGTGCCACAACTGAACTGGCTGTACATAAGATATGGCAGCTACTCATTCGCAAGCGCGGATGGGGAGATCTGAATCAACTGCACCAGCTCGTTGGGCAGATCCGTGAACAGCAGGCAACGAACGAGCCTCAGTACCTCAAACGTCGGACAAATGCCTGCGATGCGTGGAAACTGGTTGCCGTGTACCATCTGTTGCGGGCAGCGGAAATTGTGGCCGAGTATACCGAACACGGTTCGGTTGACGGTCTTTTCGACCCTGTTGAACAGGCTGAGCTTCATTTCGATCGAGCGCGTGATGCTGCCACAGCGGCTGGTGACGCCGATTTGTCGTTTCTCGTCGGTTTGCTTGATCTCGCTGCTCGATCACTGGTCGAACGGAGTATTTGGAGAATCGTGCGCGGTGCTGGCACCAGAGCGACCAGCTTCGTTGAGCAACTTGCGAGCCGCGACAACGAAAATCCATTTTTTGAGCTTCTACCACCGCAGCACAAAGCACTGATCGACGAAGGACTGATGGGGGCCGGACGACGATCTGTTGTGATCTCGCTACCCACATCGGCTGGAAAGACACTTGTTGCAGAGTTCCGGATTCTGCAGGCACTCGACAGCTATGAAACCCAGCTCGGATGGGTGGCCTACACCGCTCCGACCAGAGCGTTGGTCAATCAGTTGACGGCACGCCTGCGAAGGGATTTCTCTCCGCTCGGTATACGGGTCGAACGTTTTTCACCTGCTCTTGAAGTCGACTCGGTTGAGGCCGAAATTCTGGACGCTTCGGAGGATCCATTCCGTGTGGTCGTGACCACACCTGAGAAACTCGACCTTCTACTGCGAGGAGGTTGGGTGTCAGATCTCGGCAGACCTCTGAGTCTCGTCATCGTAGACGAAGCCCACAACCTCGGCTCAAGCGGTAGAGGAATAAAGCTGGAACTGCTTCTCGCGACGATCAACCGCGAGGCGAGAGACGCCAGCTTCTTGCTGATGACTCCGTTCATCCCCAACGCTGCGGAGATAGCGTCGTGGCTCGATTCCGTCAGCAACCAAGCCGTGGAGCTCGGACTCGAGTGGCTGCCAAACGACCGCGTGGTTGGGCTGGCTAAACTGGAGAAAGCAACTCCACCACGGGGGGACTCACGAATTGCAGCCGAGACACTGGTCACCTCTGCCCCGTCGTTACAGACCAAGCAGACAGTCGAGCTGGCCGCAGGCCGGCCACTCGGGCTCTCCTACTCAAAACTCAAAGCCCCGACTGTGCTGGCAACGGCCACTGCCCAAGCGCTGAGTCAACGTGGTGCGACCGTCACGCTTGTAGGGCAGCCGCGATATTCGTGGACTGCTGCTGAACGTCTTGCCGATTCACTCAACGACGAAGTGCAGGACAGCCTCATCGAGTCAGTCGTAAACCTATTGGCGGCCGAATATGGGGAGGACTACCCACTCACACACCTTCTGAAGAAAGGGGTGGCAGTCCACCATGCCGGGCTCTCCGATGACGTCCGTCTGATGGTAGAAGCACTCGCTGAACGCGGCACTCTCCGTCACATAATCGCAACCACGACGCTGGCCCAAGGCATCAACTTCCCGATCAGCAACGTCGTACTCGGCAGCCACCAATATCCGTACGGCATGACAATGCCAACCGAGGACTTCTGGAACATCGCGGGCCGGGCGGGTCGCTCCAACCACGGCCAACCGGGTGTGATCCTCTTAGCAGCCCACAACACGGAACGGGAAGCCACTCTGAAGAAGTACCTCACCTCAGCGACTGCGGAGCTGAACTCAACCCTGATCGCCATGGTAGAAGCGGCCCTGAAGAGGTTCGGAGGGCTCGACCTCGCAAGACTCAGCTTCATAGGTGAATGGTCGAGTTTCGTTCAGTTCATCACACACACATACCGAATCGTGGGTGCCGAGGAGTTCTCAGTCCGGGTGGAGCAGGTCCTGCGCGGTACCCTCGGTTTCAGAGAGTTGCGCACAAGCCAGCCAGCACGGGCCGATGCTCTTGTCCAAAGCGTTCAGACATACACATCACAACTCTCGGGAAAACCGATATCACTTGTCGACTCAACCGGATTCTCATGGGAAAGCGTGAACGCAACGCTGGCTCGAATGTCGGACCGCGGTATCGACGACCAGCTTTTCGATGAAGAACTGTTCACTGAACGCTCAGTGGTACTCAGCGATGCCATTGGTGTTCTCCTACAAGTCCCTGAACTGCGTGAACAGCTGGTCGAACACTTGGATTCCACCGAATTCAAAAGCGACTTCCTATCCCGAGTCATCAAAGACTGGGTTACAGGGATGCCATTGGGCGATCTCGCTGGCAACTACTTCGCAAAAACCTCGGACGGAAACCAACGCGACCACATTCAAGCACTCACACGCTGTTGCCAACGACTCTTCGGGTCTATCCTACCGACCGTTTCCTGGGGCCTGTCCGCTCTGCAGGCACTCGCTATGGCCAGACAAACCGACAAGGAGACCACGGATCGTTCACCACAAGACGTTCCCTCCTACGTCTACTACGGAGTCAACACAAGAGAAGCGGTGGCATTCCGCCTCTTCGGTGTGCCGAGAACAGCCGCACTAGCACTTGCACGGACGCGCGGCAAAGACCACAAAACGGAGGAACTCAGACAGTTCCTAGCATCCAGCTCACCGAGAGACTGGACCGACGTCCTCGGTGACATCGGACGATCATACTACGACGCCTGGCGGCTAACGGAGCCTGCCGTATAGTCAACACAGATGCTGCGTCTCTCCACGAGATCACCAGGGCTCAACCTCTCGACCCTGCACTTCAAGACCGTATAGACAACACAGACTATTCGAGATAGGTGACTGGCACAAGGACGATTCTTGAAGTTCAGTCTCGGATGGGTCGTTTTGCCGTTTCTGGGTCACTGGAAGAACCACCGTCTGAGTTCGAATGTGGGGATTCTGTGGTGTTGCGCATATTCGAATTGAAGGCATTGGGAGGGAGCTTTTCGATGTGGGTGGGCCTAGGCGAATATCCAGCGGACTTATCGAGTATGCCATCATAGTACACCTCATAGACTCGCTGTGATCTCTTCACAGAACTCGAACCCCTGTCTCGGTGCTTAAACATTGATTTTACCCTCCTCGGCGTTCAACCCATCGCCCCGACTTGAGGTGACACCATACGCTCCTATGAATATAAATCTATTAAATATATCTTGATAACTCTAAAGTCTGTTGCCAACCACACCTGTGAAGATTTTCGCTCATGATGGGCTGCTTGAGTTTTGACCGTGTGATCGAGCCACTACGATTACGCTGGCACAGCCACGTACTATGGATGACCCGTATCGTTTCAGCGGAGCTCGGCTCCTGGAGAGCTGGTTCTCAGAGGTTCAGTTGGGCGGCCTGGGTTTGTTGGGCCGGGGATTGTTCGGTGGTGATGGTGTCGAAGATGCTGCGTAGAAGTCCGCTGAGGACGACTTGTTGAAAGTCTGTGTCGCTTAGGTAGCGGGTGACGAGTGCTTGGTTTTCGTTTAGGCGTCCGATTAGTATGTCCTCGAATTGTGGGCGGATGCTGAGGCTGAATTTGTCGTAGGGGTTCGCTTCGGCGGTGTGGCGAATGTCTTGGTTACGGATGGCGTCGTTTTGGACTTGTTGTAGGAATAGGCGTTCTGATTCGTTGAAGTCGGTACCGAAGCGTTCGTTGAGGCGTGCGATGATCTCCGAGAGTGGGGCTTTGTCTTCTTCGGGGTTTCCTGTACCGACATCGGTGGGTCCTTTGATCTTCACGTAGTCGTCTTCGCCGAGGTTGATGGCACTGGAGGAGATTTGTCGGAGACGGTAGTATTCTAGTTCTATGTTGTCGTCCAGGTGTATCGTGTCCCCCCGGTTTGGGTGGAGGTGTGGTAGCAGCATCCGGCCGTATGAGTAGAGACGCTCGAATTCGCAGTCGGCGTAGGGGATGATCTGGCTGAGGAAGGCGTAGAGGTTCACGAACGCGCCGAGTTGGTCACGGAACGCTGTCTGGTCGTCTTCGCCGAGTTCGTCGTATCGGTCACACGCGGGTTGTAGTAATGCTTCGAGTTGAGCGTGCCTGGTTGCGTCTTGTTGTGTGGACGGCTGGTAGAAGACCTGTGCGAAGTTGTTGACTTCACTGTGGTGGTAGATTTGCATGTGGTTGAGTTCGTGCATTAGTTTGTCGAGCTGGTCGGGATTGGAGCGGTCTTGTAGTTGGGTCTGGTCGTAGTATGGAGCGAAGGCTTTGTAGATGTCGTCGGGGTTGTTCACGAAATCGAGCACGAACGGTGCTTCTTTGCCCGCTTTGATACGGTTGAGGCGTGATAGTGTCTGCACGGCTTGCACACCGTCGAGGCGTTTGTCGACGTACATGGCTTGCAGCAGAGGCTGATCGAAACCCGTCTGGTATTTCTCTGCTACGAGCAGTATCTGATAGTCCGGTGAAGCGAACCGCCCTGGAAGTGCTGATTCACTGATGGGAGTATTGGTTACTCGGTCGATGTTCATATGAGGCTCGGTGTATTCTTCACCGGTGTCGGGGTCACGCACCGTGCCACTGAACGCGACGAGTGGGTGCACATCATTGTAGCCGTGCCGTTGGATGTAACGTTCGAAGGCTTTCATGTACCGCACCGCTTGCAAGCGTGAGGTGGTGACTACCATTGCTTTGGCCCTACCGCCTATACGGTGGCGCACATGGTTGCGGAAGTGTTCGACGATGACCTCGGTTTTCTGTTCGATGTTGTGGGGGTGGATGGCCAGGAACTTCGACAGAGCGACTGTTGTGCGACGTTTGGGGAGGTCTGGGTTGTCTTCGGCTTTCTTCAAAAGCTGGTAGTAGGTGTCGTAATGAGTGTAGTTGCGCAACACATCCAGGATGAACCCTTCTTCGATTGCCTGGCGCATACTGTAGGTGTGGAACGGTTCGGGTTTACCGCTGGGACCCCTACGGCCGAACAGTTCAATCGTTTTGGCTTTCGGGGTGGCGGTGAACGCGAAGAACGACAGGTTGGGTTGCGGGCCGCGTGACTCCACCACAGCGTTGAGGCCGTCCTGCCAGTCAGTGACGTGCTCGCTGGCCGCCTGCGAGCGGGCTCCGAGGATTTCTTTCATCTCGCGGGCACTCTCCCCGGTTTGGCTGGAATGCGCCTCGTCCACAATCACCGCGTAACGCCGCTTCGCGATCCGCTGACGCCACTCCACCGCCTGCTGGTGCTCGGCTGCTGTAGGCGCATCGAGAGAGTCGGCTCCCGCGGTTGACAGCAACCCCCGTATCACGAACGGGAACTTCTGCAACGTGGTTATGACGATTTTCGTTTCATCGATGAGAGCCCGCGCAAGCTGCTGTGAGTCCTGATCGATCGCTTTGACGACTCCCTGTGCGTGCTCGATCTGGTAGATGGCGTCCTGCAGTTGACGGTCAAGAACCCGACGGTCAGTGATTACCAGCACACAGTCGTAGATTTTCTCATCATCGGTGGTATGCAAACTCGCGAGTCGGTGAGCGAGCCACGAGATGCTGTTGGTTTTGCCGCTGCCCGCGGAATGCTGGATCAGATAGTTACGCCCGGGCCCATCAGCCTCGGCGGCTTCCACGAGCTTGTTGACTGCGTCGAGTTGGTGATAACGCGGGAATATCATCGTCCGGTGTTTCTCGGTGCGCGCACCTTTGGGGCCGTAGACCTTCTCACTGCGCTGTTCCACAAAAACATAAGAACCGATGATGCCCAAGAAGCGTTCACGTTCAAGCACTTCCTGCCAGAAATAACCGGTGCGATAAGTCGAAGAATGCCGCGGATTACCCGCACCGCATCTGATCTCACCGGGATGACTACCCCGGTTGAACGGCAAGAAACGCGTCTTGTGAGCCGAAAGGCGTGTCGCCATATGAACCTCATCAGGATCCGCAGCGAAATGAACCAAGCAACGCTTAGTGAACCGGAACACGGGAGCGTTCTGATCGCGTCTACCCCGATACTGGCGCACAGCATCACGCCAACTCTGCCCGGTCATCGGGTTCTTAAGCTCACAAGACGCCACAGGCAAACCATTCAGAGCGAACAACATGTCAACCGTATCGCTCTTACCGGGATGGCACGTGACCTGCCGTGTGACCGTTAAATCATTGAGTCCGAACAATTCCAAGGCTTCAGGATTAAGGCCATGAGCAGGTCGGAAATACGCAAGATGGAAGGTCTTGCCGTGGAATCGAAAACCATGCCGCAACACTTCAAGAGTCCCCTTAGTGTTGAGTTCACGTACCAGACGATCAACAATCATCACCTTCAGCTGATCACCAAGCTGATCGTGCATCTGCTCCCACAATTCGGGTTGCGACGCTTGTATGAACCCGAGAACACGACCCGGGAACAACGCCCGATCCACATCCCACTCCCCCCGATCACCCTTCCGCCAGCCACCCTCAAGCAGCATCAACTCCACAGCCGACTCAAACGCCCGCTCCGTAGTCTGACTAGTCATACGCCACGACCTCTCACCCCAGGCACTCTAGCCGCCGTTTCCACTGAATCCCTCACATCAATCTTACCCGTCACAGCAGCCGTGATCAGCGCAGCCCGATACTCTAACAATCGCTCAATCGCAATCTCAACCCGAGAACACAGCTTGTCGATCTTACCCGTCTCCCGGTCGAGGAACTCAGCGATAGCCCGCTGCTCGTCGAGGGGTGGATGAGGAATTGGGTGACTGCCTAGTTCTGTAGATGCTAGTTCCGTGAATGTTGATCCCTTGCCGAGTGATTGAATCACAGGTCGGCTCGATAAGAGAGCATAGTATGAAAAGCAGCTATCTGTTTTAGGATGAGGGACCAGCGTGCGGCATCCTTGGTTTGTTGCAGCAGGCACGGCTGTGATCGCAATGTGTCCTATAGGAGCACGAGTAGACAGGATAATCGAACCCACAGGATTTGTTTGTGCACTGCTATTCTGTACTCCTTTGTTTGTGATTGTTCGTCGACTCTCGTTGATCCAATTTCCTGAGTTTCGACCAAGATCGTCGGGTGTGATCCACACAGTGTCGCCATCCCAGTATTCAGCAACACCACTGGCTGGCGTCCCACCGTTCACGATGTCGAACCATAGTTGAGTTTCACCAACTTCCCAATCTTCGGGCACATCACCGAGCCATTCCACGCCGGAGGATTTGAGACGAGGCGAAGGATCAAACCCGGCAGCACTAGCCACGTCGGGCGGAAGACCACGCGTAACCGTCCGCGTGGTCAGAGCCGTTCGATACTCGCCGAGCCGTTCGATCAGCAGACGCTTCTTCGCCACAAGCCTGTCGATCTCGCCCGTTTCCCGGCCGAGGAACTCAGCGATGGCCCGCTGCTCGCTGAGGGGTGGTAAGAGTAGTGGCAAGGCTCCAAATTTCTCCTTGGTGAAATGAGCAATGGTTGCCCTGTTGTTGATGGCTTCAAGCCATCCGCTAGCAGCAAGAGCAGTGAGCCAATACATAAGGAAGCGATTCTCGGAATGAGACTTAGCGCGAACCCGGTGAAGAGCATTCTGAATGATCCAGCCATCCAGTGTCTTGTCTAACATTGCTGCTCGACCTCCCTCGCCTCCCTCACAGACGAGTAAGTCTCCCTGGCTGACCCCAAATCTTTCAAGGTCATCGTCGCTCGCCCACATTGTCGGTGGTTCTTCAATATTTATGTGGTGCCACTGCACATTGAGAGCTTTCAGATATGGTGTCTCAAATTCGTGAGAACCAAAAGGCTCAGGCTGCAACATCTTTCCTAGTTGAATGTCGTAGCAGTACTTCACGAACGTGTCCCGCCAGTGTTCGGGCACATCACCGAGCCATTCCACGCCGGAGTCGCGGTAGTGGGGATAGGGAGGCCTCATACAGCGACCTCAACGAGAGTGGGAGAGATGATGCTGTTGCACTCCGGTTCTTGCAGTCCAGTGTCGGCGATTTCGTTCACTGTCACGTGTGATACTCTACCATTCATCGGTAGCGGTGCGGAGGCTTGTGCTCCTCAGACAGGATGCACTGCTTGTGTGAGTGTTCTCCATGATGGGTGCAGTGTTTTCGTGTGACGGGGCGGCTGGTGCCTTGTCGTGGTGACACGGGGGGTGCTTGACCACCAACCGGTGTGACCTTCGAGTGTCGCGTCGGGGTCGCCATGTGCGAGAGATATGCGCAGTGTGGGGCTCGTTGCTCGATCTCTTTCGCCATCAGCGAGACATACCGCGACGAGCGCAACTTCTGGGGTAGCTCGTCTATTGCTTGTTCCACTGCACTGTTAGTCTGACGGGCGAGTTCCTCAGCACGGTCCAGCGTCTCCTGTCGGGGCAGACCCAGAGCATCTGAAGTGCGCTCCCAGGCGGCGCGGTAGTCGGCCTTGTGAATGCTATAGTCCCGCCCGATCTTCATAGCGAGTTTGAGCTTGCTCACGGGGACGACCTCGGGAGGGTCGATGAGGTGGCGGTAGGGCAGGACCGAACAGATGTCGTAGAGGGGGGCGAGACGCACTTCGTTGCGGTCCAGCAGTAGACCGTAGTTCTTGGCGTGAGCGTCGGGACCGGCGATGATCCAGTTCCAGATCAACGCGTCTCGGAATAGCCTCACATCGGTTTCCGGGTCCGAGGATTGGCTCCACAGCAGCCCGGCTACTCGTGCCACATCGGGGCCTCCGTCCTCTTGATACTTGCGGGTCACTGGTACGCCGAGTGCTTGGCAGATGTCTTCTTGGTGGATACGCTGATAATCACTTGCCGTCGGCCGCCGGTCATAACGTGTGACGAGCAGTGCCCGCTCGCCGCGCACTGTGATGCATTCGGTGTCCACCGAGTGGATACCCACAAGAGCAGCGGCCCGCTGACTGATGTGCTCGATGATGTCAGTATCGGGGAATCTCCCAACACCGGGCTTGAGAATATGAGTCGTGGGCGACGCGTCGTGCGGCAGCCACCATCGGTTCCCGTCGTAACGCAAGGCTGTCTTCGCCTGCGCTCCCCCGAGACTAAAAGCAGCGTCGGTTTCGCCGTGCGACCAAGCAGCTTCGTCCTCGCGCAATCGGTCGATCATCCATGCAACCCTGCGTTGGCTGAGTTCTCGCACCCCGCCCCCACGCGCCAGCATCGCTTCGGTATCCTCTTCGGGGCAGAACTGCACTGCACCGGCGCAGTCCCGCCCGACCGGGGAGGCGAGCAGGTCTATCGCCCGTGTGGTCGGGATCCGGTGTTCGACCTGCCACCGCTCCCGCACCAAATGATTGTCCGAGAGCAGACCGTCCAACCACACGCCGACCTCATGTCGTCCCTGCTGAAGAGACACCGACAGCGGAGTGGCATCCGGCGACGCCAGATAGTCCGCGTCGTATTCGAAACCGACTCGGGAAGCCCCCGCTGAGCCGTCCGCAGCGGCGACCCCAGCGAAACGGCCTGCCATCACAACGCTAAGAGCTGCCATGGGGAGGTCTATGCTGTGAGAGATGGGCTGACAGGCTGAACTGCTCGGGGTCAGCCGGAACGACGGTGAGAGAACAGTCGAGGGCACGCAGCAGACGCATCACCGTAACCATCCCGGGGTTGGCCCGACCGGACTCGATAATGGAAATCTGCGGGCGCGACACACCCGCGGCGACACTCAGCTCCGCCTGGGTCATACCCCTTGCGTGTCGTGCCATGCGGACGGCTTGCCCCAGCCTCCCGCACGAGGTCACACCTTTGATATCGTTGAGTCGCTGCGTCATGGGCTTTGTAACGGATAGCCAACATTTGCTCTAGAATGCATATTGTAGCGTATCCGCGACACACAGCGTTGTTGCGCTCACTAACATCTGATGTGGTCTACCCAGGCTTCGGGTATGTGCGCCAGCACCTCGCGGTTTCCGCTGGGTTTGTTGACGCAGAGCGGGGTTTGTCTGGAATGGGGTGATAACAGTCACTATGTGTGTGTACAGTTGGTATTATGGTGCAGTTGATCATCGATCTACCGGAAAAGTTGGCACAAAAAGCGCGTGAATCCGATTTGAACGTGTCGCAGATTACTCAAGAGGCATTGCGTCGTGAGCTGGCCGTCCGTCAGACGAACCACTTGCTCGACACCATCGCAGTTTCAAGAACGGCATCGGTTCCCCATGAGGTGATCTCTGCTGCTGTCGACGAGGCGAAAAATGATCTGGAAACCACGCAGGGCAGCATATGACATGGTTGTTCTGGGTGCATCCGCAATGGTTGAATCGCTGTTTGAATCACAATTCACGGAGCAGCTTGATAGCCTACTAAATATTCGGAGTCACACATCTGGACGTGAACCCGCACATCACCTATTACCCACACTGTGCCGGATGGTGTTGGGAGTCGGTCTGGTTCCAGATGAAGTTTTTAGTAGTTTTGTATACCCTTGAAAAAAGGGTTTGCGAAACTTTTGAAAAACTACGACCACGAGGAATGAAAGTATCACAGAGATTGAAACGACATTGGAGCGCATAGCGTCTGGTGCAGCACCCGGAGAACTGGAGTCGGACACACTTGAGTTCAAACAAGACGCCCGCTCACGCAAGGAATCCATGGCAGTGCTCGCCGATGCTGCTGTCTGCTTTGCCAATGCCGAAGGTGGCACTATCGTGGTAGGAGTAGCAGACAGCACGGCTGGCCCCGAAGCCATTGTCGGAACCAGGCTTGATGCCATGCTTGTCAAACAACGCACTGACAAACGCCGGGGAGTGGACTGGTCGGCGGGCTTCGCACAGTCATCACCGGCGGACATCGAACCTGAAGTCATGCAAGCAGCCCGCAAGCGACTTCACCGAGCTGATGATGAGCACCGTGGGTTAGCTGACAGCAGTGACATGGATTTGCTGCGAATGTTTGTTCCAAGCTGCACGCAAACTGAGAATAGCTGAAGACACCGGCCAGGGAATCGACCGTATATACCGAGAACTAATCCGATCCGGTCGTGACACCCCCACAATTGCTCAGACTCATGACACCACCAGAATAGTTTTTGTAGGCGGGCCACCCCGAATCCAGGTTGCCAGGTTCGTAGCTCAACTCAGTCTGGCTGAACGTGATGACGTGGATACTCTACTGCTAATTCATGCGTTGCTAACGTCACGCACCATCACTGAGACCGAACTAGCACCGATTATTCAAAAACAGCCAGCAGAAGCCGGTGTTGTACTCAAACGTCTTTCAGCCAGCCAGCGGAGTATCATCGAAGCAACGCTTGAAACCCGTACCCGATGTAAACCCACCTACCGGTTATGTGCTGATGTTCTGCAAGCACTCGGGGATGCCGTCACCTCCCAACGTTACCGTATTGAAAACGTCGACCCGAAAGTGATAACTCACGTTGAAGACTACGGATGGATCAACAACCGGACACTTCAGCACCTGTTCAACATCAACGTCCACCGTGCGAGTTCCCTGTTACGAGACCTCCAAAACCGGCAACTGTTAATCAAAATCTCTGGACCACGACGTGGACCGGGAGTGCGATACGGCCCCGGCCCGGAATTCCCGACAACGTGACTCCCTTTACCGGCTCTTCGGAAATGGGCGGGCACTAGAGGGTGTGGTGTGTGAATGTGGTGG